>NZ_VOYM01000020.1:0-44427 GCF_013420285.1 Acinetobacter sp. YH01019 | reverse complement strand
GAATAATTCAAGTGAATTTGTTTGAAAGAAGAACTTTAAAAGCTTTATTTTCACCCGATAAAATACCCATAAAACAAGAGGAAGCTCAAATGAGCTTCCTCTTGTGAAAAATTGTGGGACAGCAATGATCGCTATGCCTCTTTTTATCTTCACTTAAACCACCAATAATTCTTCAGGATTTATCCATTATGCTGCTGAACAAAAATGATAAATTCTTGCTCTGTCATCACCGGTACACCTAACTTTTCAGCTTTCTCTAATTTAGAGCCTGCTTTCTCACCTGCTACCACACATTTGGTTTTACTCGATACACTACCACTTACACGGGCACCTAGAGCTTGCAGCATTTGAGTTGCTTCATCACGCCCCATGCTACTTAATGTTCCTGTAATGACCCAACTTTCACCATTCAATGGTTGGCGTGTTGGTGCAATCGGTGCATCCCAGTGAATCCCAGCGGCGAGTAAACGATCTACTACTTCCAGGTTATGCGGTGCTTGGAAGAAGTCGACAATCCATTCTGCGGTGATATCACCCACATCAGGTGTCTTTTTCAATGCATCTAAGTCTGCATGACGAATTGCATCAAATGTTTGGAAAGTATTCGCAAGCATACGTGCTGTCGTTTCACCGACACCTCGAATACCGAGTGCATAAATAAATGCCCCCAAAGTAGTTTTCTTACTGTTTTCAATGGAATCAATTAGATTTTGTACTGATTTTTCACCCATTTTTTCAATGGTCAATAACTTTTCACGGTGCTCATGCAGGCTGTAAATATCCGCAACATCTTTAAGTAAATCGAGATGTAATAATGACTCAGCCCAGCGATCACCTAAACCTTCAATATCCATGGCTTTACGTGAGACAAAGTGGCGAATCGCTTCAATACGTTGTGCTGCACAGTACAAACCGCCTGAGCAACGTGCCAATGCTTCACCTTCAGGCATTACCACAGGTGAAGAACAGACAGGACAACATTCGGGCAATTGAACTTCAACTGTTTCTACAGGTCGAAATTCAGGCCAAACTTTTTCCACTTTGGGAATCACATCACCACTACGGTAAACACTCACGGTATCGCCTACACGGACATCTAGGCGATGAATTTCACCGATGTTATGCAATGTCACATTAGACACTGTTACACCGCCGACCGCGACTGGATTTAAACGTGCGACTGGCGTTAATGTCCCAGTACGCCCTACTTGCCAATCAATATTTTCAACTGTTGTCAATGCTGCCACGGCTGGAAACTTATAAGCGGTTGCCCAACGTGGTTCACGGCTTAAAAAACCTAAAGTCTGCTGCTGTTTCAAGCTATTGACCTTAATCACCATGCCATCAATTTCAACACTGAGGCTTGGGCGATCAATAATCATTTGTTCATAAGCTTTTTGTACGTCTTGAATGTTGTCGCAAATAAAATGACGCTCACCCACGGCAAAGCCAAATTGTGTCAACCACTCAAGACTTGCAGACATGGTGCTTTGCCCATGATTTGGTTCACACTGTGCAATACCATAGGCATAAAATGCCAAAGGGCGTGATGCTGCTATGGCAGGATCGAGCTGACGTAAACTCCCTGCTGCTGCATTACGCGGATTTGCAAATATTTTCTCGCCTTTTGCTTCATTTTCAGCATTAAGCTTTTCAAAACCCGACTTTGGCATGAGCACTTCACCACGAACCTCTAACAAAGTTGGTATCTCAGTTTCGTTTGAAGTCAACACTTGTGGCAAGTTGCGAATGGTTTTGACGTTTTGCGTAATATCTTCGCCTGTTTCACCATCACCACGGGTAACACCGCGGATCAAAATACCATTTTCATACCACAGTGAAATCGCCAGGCCATCGAACTTTAACTCGACATCATATTCAATTTTTTGATTGGGTAAGCGCTCTTCTGCGCGGCGTGCAAAGGCAAATAAATCTTCAGCATTAAAAACGTTGCCCAATGACAACATCGGCACGGCATGCGTCACCGACTCAAATTTGGATAGCGCTTTACCACCTACTTTATTGGTCGGGCTATCGGGTTGAGTTAGCTCAGGATATTGTTCTTCAAGTGCTTTTAATTGGTGAAATAATTGATCGTATTCACTGTCCTCAATTTCTGGCGTATCCATCACATAATACGCATGGTTATGCTTCGCCAAAAGTTGAATCAGTTGTCGCATCTGTGCAACGACAGTGGATTGTTGTGTCATATATTCACCATAAAAAAGGGCGGTTCTGATTCCGCCCTAATATTTCATTTTCTGTCGCTATTATAGAAATCCACTCGGTGAGTTTCAATCTTCGACCATTAAACTTCAATGGCTTGACCTTGACGATAATCAATTGCTTGATGACGCCAGTGTTCACGCATTTGCGGTGTGAACTCTTGGTTATTTTGGTCGTAGACCGTACCATCAATTTCACGAGCAATCAGACGTGCGATGCTATCCATGGTATCAAAGGCATTTTGCACATCGCTGTGTGGTAATGCCAAGAAGAATGCCAAACCTTTGACTTCTTCCGTTGATAACGTTTCAAGATCAAAACCGGCCGGAATACCATCACTATTCATCTGTAATACAGAGAACAATAATTTATTACCTTCTTCATCATAACGATGGAAACACGCCATTTCACCATAACGTAGACCGTATTTAAGTAAAACTTTTAGCGCTTTTTCACCAGATAACGCGCGGCTATCTGGGAATACATTTAGCGCAATATAAGTTTCGGCAGTCGCTAAAGCACTTTCTTCATCCACAATTTTTTGTTCATGTAGATGCGCATCTAAAATACTGCTTTCTTCATCAAAATCGCTGATTTCTGCTTTTTCAATGTTGCTGTTCACACTAAATTCAGGTGCTTTTTCTGCAACTAATGAATCCTCAGACGGCTCAAGTTTTGTAGTTTCTGCTTGAACTTCAATTTGCGACTTATCAAGCGTTGTTTCAGCAACCTGATCTAAATCCACTTTATCAACAACAGTTTCTGACTTTTCTAATGCAGCTTCGACAACTTCTGATTGAATAGCCTCCACAGATGCAGCAGCTTTCGGTTCAAGGCTTTCAGTTTTATCTTCTTGTGCCACTTCAACAGCTTTTTCATCCGACACTTGCGCAGCTTGTTCAGTCAACGTAGGTTCAACACGTGCTGTTTCCGCCGCTTGTAATTGGCTACGTACATGACGAGGGATCACAGGCTGTTGACTGTCAGGGTCGATATGCAATTCTGAATCTAAGGATGGGGCTGCGTCAGCAGGCTTACGAAACATCATTCGAATGCCCACGACCATAATAATAACCGCTATTACAATCCCTACGATTGTGGTGATTTCCATGTTATGCCTCCGCAGCTAAACCGTATTCTTTGGCCTGCTCAATATTAACAGTCACTAGTTTTGAAGTTCCTGGTTCTGGCATGGTCACACCCAACAGATCCGTCGCCATTGTCATTGCTAGTTTATTGTGTGTAATGTAAATAAATTGCACTTGTTCGGAAAGTTCTTTTACAAGATTACAAAATCTTCCTACATTGGCATCATCTAAAGGTGCATCTACTTCGTCTAAAACGCAAAAAGGGGCTGGATTTAAACGGAATATTGCAAAGACCAATGCCAATGCTGTTAATGCTTTTTCACCACCCGATAACAATGCCAAAGAACTGTTTCGTTTACCCGGTGGTCGAGCCATTAGTTTTACACCCGATTGCCAGCCATCTTCAAGGCTTAAACTTGCTTCACCACCATTAAATACTTTAGGGAACAGTTCTTGTAATTCTGCATTAACCTTATCAAAGGTGGTCATGAATAACTTACGTGTTTCCTGATCAATGCTTTTCATAGCCGCTTGCAACTGCTCAACAGTTTTTTGCAAATCATCAATTTGATGACTCAGATCTTCAAAGCGCTTCGCAACTTCTGTGTATTCCTCAGCTGCTGCCAAATTGACTGCGCCTAATTTATCAAACTGCTGTTGGGCTTTTTCAAGCTTCTGCTGATGTGATGCGACATCAATGCTTAGACCAGTCAGCATCTCACTATTCATTTCTTTCAATTGTTCTGAATAATGCTGCAGATCCGACTGTGCTGACTGCCAAGCCAGACGCTTTTCTTCCAACTGTGTGCGCAGCTTTTCATCTTGTTGCTGATGTGAGTGACGCTGCTCAGTCAATGTCTGCTGCTTGGTCTGTACATTATTCAGTTCGAGCTGCCAATCATTCCAAGTTTTTTGCAAACGTTCAGTGATTTGAGCCTGTTCAGAATACTGCGACTCGAGTGCCGGTAATTCAAGCTGTACAGGATCAACAAACTTCTTCGCCTGTTCCATTTGCCCCAAAATTTGTTGGGTTTGTGCTTTTAAAAACACAGCATCTTTTTCCAACAATTCAATTTGCTGTTTGGTTTGTACGGATTGACGGCGCACAATTTCCAATTCTTGCTGGTTATGTAGAACCACTTGTTGTGCTGACTCTAAATTTCCAGTCAACTCTTCCACTTGAAACTGCAAGGTTTTGTAGTTTGGTAAGGCTTGCTCAAGCTTCATATTCAATGCATGCAGATCAATTTCTAGATCATCTTTTTGCATGGCATCTTCTTCAAGCTGCTCTTCCAGTTGTTGCAATTGATCTTGCAATTGTTGCTTTTGCAAAGCAAAAGCTTGGTTTGAGCTTTGAACTTTGGTAATTGCCAAATCAAGGTTTTGACTGTCTTTTTGCCATGTCTTGAGTTGGTTTTGCTGTTGCTGCAAGTGTTGTTGTAAGTCCTGTACAGCTTGCTGCAACTCAGGTAAAGCTACTTCTGCTTGTTCAAGCTGCGGCTGTAGCACAGACAATGAGGTTGTCAATTCATCCAAGCGAATGCGGTGGCTCAGCGCACCCTGTCCGGCTTGACTGTCTTCGTCATAGTCCAGGCCAATCACCCAGTCCTGCCCCACGTGATAACCATCTAACGTTAAAATGGATTGACCTGATTGCAACTGCGCTTGATGCCGCATGGCTTGGTTTAAAGTCTCAGCCACTGCGACCTGCTGCCAAATTGAATATTGTGGCGCTTCGATCCATGCAGCAAGTGGTGTTAAGTCACAAATTTGACTATGTGACTGATTCGATTGTGCTTTAAGCTGTCGTGCCACGCTGTCTTGAAATGCGTCGTCCGATTCTAAGACTTGGGCATTTAGCCATTTGGCTAAGAATTTTTCCACCAACTGTGCATGAACTTTGCCTTGCGCCGTCAGTTTTAAGCTTTGCATTAAACGTTGACGCTGGCTTTGCTGCTTCGGACTAGATTTGATTAACAGCTGATTCAGGTTTTTCTGTTCAGACAACAGTACCTGTATTTCAGATTTAAGCTGCATCACATTTTGTTTATGCTGAGCCTGCTGTTCTTGTGCCGCAATCAATTTAACTTGAAGATCAGTAATCAACTGCTCTTGCTGTGCTACCTGTTGCTGTAATTGCTGTTTGTCTTGTTCATAATGTTCAAGCTCATCTTGCTGGGCTTGGTTCTGAATTTGACCGCGTTGCTGTTGTAGCGTTTCCCGTTGCTGTTCAATGCGACTAATATTTTTGGTGAGTTGCTCACTTTGTGCCAACATTTGCAGTTTTTGTTGTTGCTGTTTCTCAACTTGAGTACGTACTAATTCAAACTGCTGTGTAGCTTGTTGCTGCTGTGCTTTTAAGTCGGCAAGTTGCTGAGTGTGATCTTGAGTGCTGCTTTCTTGTTGCTGCAATTGCTCAGTGAACATATCTTGCTGTTCTTGCAAGGTTTCAAGTTGCAGTTCTAATAACTGTAAGCGCTCTTTGGTTTGGGCTTTTTGTTTTTCTAGCTCTACTAAACTTGCTGAATTTTGTGCAAATAAACCTTGTTTTTGCTCCAAGGTCATTTTCAATTCAGAAAGCTTTTTTTCTGCTTGTTGCCATTCACTTTGTAGCGGCGTCGATTGTTGAATCAAACGTTGGAACAGAGCACTGGTTGAGGTCAAATCATGTTCTAAGGTATTCAACTCAGAGCGTACTAATTTAAAAGTTTCGCCCAGTTCCGTCATTTGTACGGTGTATTCTTGCTGCAAACGGGTACTTTGCTCACATTGAAAGGACAGTACTTCAATTTTAATTGTGCGAATCTGGGTTTCGAGTTCTTTGTATTGCACCGCAGTTTCTGACTGGCGCTTTAGGGTCTTTAGCTGAGATTTTAACTCTGCGGCAATATCTTCCAAACGTTCAAGGTTTTGCGTGGTGTGCTCAAGGTGCAATAACGTTTCACGTCGGCGTGCTTGATAACGTGACACACCCGCAGCTTCTTCAATATAGACCCGCATTTCTTCAGGCTTGGCATCGACCAAACGGTTAATCATGCCCTGTTCAATAATTGCATATGAACGCGGACCTAAACCTGTCCCCAGAAAAATATCGGTAATATCACGACGGCGGCATTTGGTGCCATTTAAGAAATATTCAGACTTACCATCACGGTTAACCTGACGACGCACTGCCAGTTCATTATAGGCATTATACGCCCCACCGAGCTTGCCATAGGTATTATCAAAGCGCAGTTCAACACTTGCCACACCGACAGGCTTACGCTTTGCTGTGCCCGTAAAAATAACGTCCTGCATGGTACCACCACGCAATTGGCGGGCGCTTGATTCACCCATGACCCAACGAATGGCATCAATCACATTAGATTTACCACAGCCATTCGGGCCAACAACCGCACTACGGTTGCCTTCAAATTTTAATGTTGTGCTGTCGGCAAAAGATTTGAAGCCGGAAAGTTTTAAGCTGCTTAAACGCATAGTGTCCTGATCAACGGCGTGAACGTCTCGCCCACGCTAATTCGATTTGTTTCATCCGTGTTAGTGATTCCAACACAAGGTTGCGTAAGTGTCGACAAAAATCTTCCATAAATAAAGTAGCCTGATGTGTTTTTCTGATTAAAACCGCATCAGTTACCAATTTAAATAAATCATAAGATTCTTGCAGTTCTCGCCTTGAAATATTCAGCGTTAAAAAATAACTTCTTCGGAGTGAAGGCAATAACTCTTGGTAATAACGCATGAGGTAGGCATTGCCAACCATTTCGTGCTGACGAGCCATACCCTGAAAGATCAAATCATAAAACTTTTCAGTATTGCCTTGGCGGGTTTCAACTTCTAATTGCTCAAGTAATAGCTGAATGCGCTCTGCTTCATGGCTACGCCAAGTTTCAGCCATACGGTGAACAATTTGCCCCAACAATAAAGAAGCAATATCGAATAAAGATCGCACTTGTAAGGCCGACATTTCCGAAACCAACGCACCACGACGTGGATATATTTCAATCAACTGGGTTCTTTCTAGAATCAAAAGGGCTTCACGAACAGAGCCTCGACTCACATCCAATTCTGCGGCAATGCGCAATTCTTGAATACGCTCACCTTCCACCAACTCTCCGCGAATAATCTGTTCGCCGATATGTTTGGCAATTTGTTCTGATAAACTGTCCGCTTCTTGTTGTTGCATACTATTCCTGTCTTGTTTTTATAAGATGCAATGCTGAGATTTAACTCAATCATGCTGCATTAAAAACGATTTACAGGTCAGATGAATATGACATTGTCGGACAATCTTGTGTCTTAAAAGCCAATCCTTGGCAATTTAAACCGTCCTTATACTAAAAATTGCTGAAACCCTTGGTAAACAAAATAACATCCCACCGTCGTTAATAAACACGCAAAACAACGTTTTAACATGAATGGCGAAAGCATATGTGCGACTTTCGCACCGAGTTTTGCAGTCATAAAACTCATCACGCTAATACCAATAAAAGCATAAATATGTACATAACCCATAGTATTTGGAACTTCAACCTCGGACTGATGACCAAACCACATAAACCCGAGCGCGCCAGCAATCGCGATAGGTAAACCACACGCAGCTGAGGTCGCAACCGCTTTTTGCATCACCACACCATTTTTATTTAAGTAAGGCACAGTTAAACTGCCCCCACCAATACCAAAGATTGCCGATGCAACACCAATTCCCCCACCTGCTACCATTTGCATTGTGGTTGATGGTAATTGTTTAGACGGATCGACAGGTGTCGCTGCACCCAAAAACATTTTTACAGCAACCCAAAGTGCAAACACACCAATTAATAATTGTAAGCCCTGTCCGGACATCACATCCGCAATACCAGCACCTAAAAATGAGCCAATGACCAAGCCTGGTGCGAGATTCCGAAATACCTTCCACATCACCGCACCTTTTTTATGATGCGCTGAGACGGAACTAAATGACGTGACGATAATCGTCGCTAAGGAGGTACCCACCGCCATGTGCATAATCACACTCGGATCATATTGAAGCTGAGTAAAAACGATGTACAAAATGGGCACAATAATCAGGCCACCACCAACGCCAAACAGCCCTGCTGCAAAACCAGCGATTGCGCCGATGAGCAAATATATGATTAACTCCATCACAATTATTCCACAACTCTCAGATTCAAATGGATTTAGAGACTAGACATTTACAAGACTTACTTCGCACAACACCCCTGCCACCTGAGGTGCTACTGCTTAAACCGATTACTACATCAACCAATGACGACGTGCGCGAAATTGCCAAAAAAGGCATTCAGCATGTATTGGTGTGTAGTGAGCAACAAACGCATGGTCGTGGTCAACGTGAACATCAATGGGTCTCACCCGTTGGTAATATCTATTTAAGCACATTGCTGAATTTACAGACAGCGATAGATGGCCGCCTCGCACTTGAAATCGCCTTAAATATCCTGCAAATGCCAAGCTTGCAAAATTTGAACCTGCAAGTGAAATGGCCAAATGACTTGTATAGCCCATTAGGTAAATGGGGCGGTATTTTGGTTGAACCCTTATCAAATACCCAAGTTATTGTCGGTGTTGGGATGAATTTATATCCCGTTCCAAAAGCAGGCATCGAACAACGCGCAAGCTCTTTATCAGAACTGGGCATGGCTTCCCCGAATCGCTTAAAGCTCATTGCTGAACTCTATGAGGCGATTCAACAAGCAGGCGAATGGTTTAATCACAATTGCTACAACCTTGCTGCACGTTTCAATCACCATGCTGCATTTATGCAGCAAGCCGTTGCGCTGGAACATTTGCAAGGCATCAGCCAAGGATTGTTTTTGGGCATCGAAAATGATGGCTCGATCAATATACAAACATCCCAAGGCTTAGAAAATCACTTCCAAGGACGTTTACGTCTTTCGGATTGCCATTAAATTCACAGGCGTAAAGGTAAGCTTATGAAAAAATTATGGCTCGATGTCGGCAATACACGTCTTAAATATTGGATTACACAGCATGATCAAATTATTGAGCATGCTGCCGAACTGCACCTGCAATCCCCTGCGGAACTTTTGCTGGGTTTAATTCAACATTTTAAAAGTCAAAATATAGATCAAGTCGGCATCTCCTCTGTACTCGACAAAAAAAATAACGATCGTATCCAAAAGATTTTGAAATTTTTAGCTGTTCCCGTCACGATTGCCAAAGTGCATGCCGAATATGGAGGCTTGCGCTGTGCCTATGAGGATACCAGTAAATTTGGTATTGATCGTTGGCTACAAATGCTCGCTGTGGTGAAAGACCCAACACTAAAATATTGCGTGATTAGTTGTGGTACTGCGCTCACAATCGACCTGACAGACGGTTTACAGCATTTAGGCGGTTATATCTTGCCAAATCTGTATTTGCAGCGCGACTCCCTCATTCAAAATACCAAGGGAATTAAAATTCCTGATGCGACTTTTGATGAACTTTCACCGGGTAAAAACACCATAGATGCGGTACATCACGGCATTTTATTAGGCTTAGTCAGTACGATTGAAAAAGTTCTTGAAAAGTACCCTAGTAAATTGATTTTAACAGGCGGTGATGCTTCGCTCTTTGCCCGCTATTTAGAAAAATATCAACCAGATATTGAAGCTGACCTACTGTTACGTGGCTTACAAAGTTACGTCAACGCACATTAATATTACTTAATATTCTTGTTTAATTTTGAACAATGAATGTGTGAAAAAGCAGCCGCATTAGGCTGCTTTTTACATTTGTTTATCGCAATACATCAAAAGCCTTCATTTACAAACTGTATCTCAATTGACGCCCTTTTTTTATTCAAGCCTTTACAATAAACCACGATAATCATTGATTTATCACACACTTTATAATTTTAAAACGTCTTGACCAACATAATATAAGACTAAGAGCATCTACATGAAATTAAAAAACTTATTGGGCTTAGGCGTACTCGCTTCAGCATTATTATTTAGCGGTTGTTCAACAACACAAAACCTAGCCAGCACCAAACTTCCTGCCGACATCAAATCTCAACTCACTACAAATCAAGCAATTTTAGGTTACTTCGGTAAAGAAGATAATCCTGAATATTGTGGTTGCGTTTCATATATCGACTCAAGTTATTACATGAAACCAGTAGAAGATGGTTTTTACCGTGTATTACTCGGGCGTAATGCCGCTGGTGATTTCTTAGTACAAGACTTTTATCAAGAGACCAAAACCCCACAATCCTCAGCAAGCTGGGTCAAAGATCCGTTAAAACTGTTTAGTTTCAACGGCGAAGATGTGGAAGGCCCTGTGACCTTATACCGTAAAAACGGCAAGGTGGAATCGACCTTTACTATTGAAGATGGCAATTATGTAAAAGGTGAGGAGTTTTATCCTAATGGTAAACGCGGTGCTGCTTACACGGCAGATGCTCAAGGAAACTTGGCATATACCCTATGGTATCCATCTGGTCAAAAAGCCACTGAATATGTGGTCGATTTAGATGATGAATATGTGGGTGCGTATAAAGCGTGGAAAGAAGATGGTACAGCAGCAGATGACCAAATTGATGAGATCCGCGAAAATATTTCGAATGCATTAGAATAATCTGCATAAAGTAAAAAGGCGCATACTGCGCCTTTTTTATACTTAAGCAGAAAGTAATGGGTGCAAAATATCCCAAAGTTCAGGAATTTCTGAAAATCCATCTTTTGCCATAAAGTGTCCTGCATCCTTGACTTCATAAAGTTGTGCATTGATAAAGCTACTTAATTGTATAGATGCAGGTGGTGGCACAATCGGATCGTTAGAAGATATAAAGCTGATCGCAATCGGCATATGTATCTGCAAAACCCCACTGTCCATCCGCGCTTTTTTTATAAATTCATTTAGTTCAGGCTTCACTGCTAAGGTTGCTTTAAAACCTGATACAAAAATACCTGCCTTAATTTTGGCATTATGTTGCTGAAAATATTGATTCAAATAATGCAGCACCGTTAAACAGCCCAAGCTGTGTGCAATAACAATCGTGTTTTCATCCAAAATAGGCATTTGTAAGGCTAGAAATTTCTGCCAATCATCAAAATTTGGTTGATCAGCATTGGCCAAAACAATACGTTTCGATAAATGGCCTGCATTTTGTAATTTACGACTTAGCCACGGATACCAATGATCATTCGGTGAGGCATCATGGCCATGAATGATATAAACCTTTTTGTGCTCTGGCTGCAGATGTGTGTTCATGTGTAAGTTCTTATTTTAGCCTTTTTCAACGACATAAAGTCAGTTTCTAATTAGCTCATTTTGTCTGCGTATCTCCCTACGAACTCAATAACTTTTTGGCGAATATTTGTAATTATTTAATTTGGGAACTAGCAAGCTTACAGCAGTAAATCGCTGACATAAAAAAAGCGCCCAAGGCGCTTTTTTTATGTCTAGAACCAGTTAGATAAACTTATTTATCTTTACCGCCAAACAACGGGCCCATGCCACCGCCGCCGCCGAACTGTTTTTGCATACCGCTTAATGATTTCATCATTTTTGCCATACCTGACGGATTAGCAAACTTCTTCATCATCTTCGCCATTTGTGCATGTTGTTTAATAAGTTTGTTGACTTCAGAAACATCCATACCACAGCCTGCAGCAATACGTTTTTTACGGCTAGGGTTCATTAAGTCTGGATTGCGACGTTCTTTAATGGTCATCGATTGAATAATCGCTTCCATTTTTTTCACTTGCTTCTCAGGATTCGCTTGCGCAATCGCATCCTGAAGGCCAGCATTACTCATACCAGGCAACTTATCTAAGAAGCCCATCATGCCGCCCATTTTATTCATTTGTTCAAATTGCATCAGCATATCTTCAAAGTTGAAGCTACCGCCTTTTTGCAATTTTTTCGCCATTTTTTCGGCTTTTTCTTTGTCGACTTTACGTTCAAGTTCTTCGACCAAAGAAAGCACGTCACCCATACCCAAAATACGTTGTGCAACACGTTCAGGGTGAAATGGTTCAAGGGCATCGAGTTTTTCACCCATACCCAAGAATTTAATTGGCTTACCAGTAATTGCACGTACTGAAAGTGCCGCACCACCACGTGCATCACCATCAGTTTTGGTTAGGATCACACCCGTTAATGGCAACGCATCGTTAAAGGCTTTTGCCGTATTTGCAGCATCCTGACCAGTCATGGCATCAACCACGAACAAGGTTTCAGTTGGCTTGATTGCCGCATGCAGCTCTTTAATTTCATCCATCATTTCGTCGTCTACGTGTAGACGACCTGCTGTATCGACAATCAGTACATCAGCAAATTGGATTTTTGCTTGCTCGATTGCACGATTCGCAATGGTAATGGGTTTTTCATCAGGACTAGATTCAAAGAAAATCGCACCGACTTCACCTGCTACGGTTTGAAGCTGTTTGATCGCGGCTGGACGGTAAACGTCGGCAGAAACCATTGCGACTTTTTTCTTTTGACGTTCTTGTAAGAAGCGTGCCAATTTTGCTGCAGTCGTTGTTTTACCCGCGCCTTGCAAACCTGCAAGAAGCACAACCACAGGAGGTTTTGCTGCTAGGTCAAGGCTTTCATTCGCCTCCCCCATCATTTTGGTCAATTCATCATGAACGATTTTGACGAATGCCTGCCCCGGTGATAACTGAGTCATCACTTCTTGACCCAATGCCTCTTCCTTAACTTTCGCGATAAATTCACGAGTTACAGGTAACGCCACATCGGCTTCAAGAAGTGCCATACGTACTTCACGTAACGTATCTTTAATATTGTCTTCGGTTAGCTGCCCTGAGCCAGTAACATTTCTTAAACTCTGCGTGAGTCGTTCTGTTAAGGTATCAAACATTGCAAATTCCGCTTAAAATAGCCATGAGCAAAAAATTGTTTCTTAAAATAGAAAATTTATGCATAGAATGCTATAGGATACTTTAGTTCTTGCAGAATTTATATAAATGAATATTCATCATCCTGAAAAAGGTTTGACATGATCAGTCTCCCCTTGGTTTATACGATCTTAGCATTAATCGCTTATACCACTTCTTTTTGGTATTTATTCAGCCATTTGATGTCTAAACGTGTACCGAACCATTGGTTAATTGGTGTAGTGCTTGGCTTAGGCATGTTGCTACATGCAGGCGTTTTATATAACGACATGATGACACCATCAGGTGTTAATTATGATGTGTTTAACTTGATGTCTTTTACATCAGGTTTAATGCTTTTTCTCAGTTTAATTTTTAGTACCTATCGCCCTGTTCTTGCAATGAATTTGCTCGGTATTCCTGTGGCAGCAATGGGTTTAATATTGGGTTTTGCCTTTAGTAAACAAAATCAGTTTATTGAACAGCACTCTCTCGGCTTAGATGTTCACATTATTTTGTCGCTTTCCGCATATGCCGTATTGCTCATGGCAACCATTCAAGCTGTGATATTACGTTTTCAGGATCGTGAACTGAAAAACAAACAAAAAAAGCGTGTTTGGGTCAGCTTGCTACCCTCGTTCCAAGCTATGGAATCTTTACTGTTTGACTTATTGATTGCCGGCTTTGCGCTATTGACCTTTGCTTTAGGCTTCGGTTTCTTCACCATTGATAACTTCTTTGCACAACATTTAGCCCATAAAACTGCGTTCAGTATTATTTCGTGGTTTGTGTACGGCGCCTTATTGATTGGACACTATCGCTTTGGTTGGCGTGGTCAAAAAGCGATTCGCTTTACTATTATTGGTTTTTGCTTGTTGGCTGTTGGCTTTATTGGTTCAAAGTTTATCTTGGAAATGGTATTGGGCCGCTAACTAGCATTTATTGTTATTCAAACGATATATTTTAAGGGAGTTATTTACTCCCTTTTTTACTGCCTCAAATTTGTCTAGTTGTAGTTAAAGTTATACAACTCAATAAATTTTAGGCATAAAAAAAGCGCGAATCGCGCTTTTTTTTCATTACGTCTAAATTATAGAGCAACGATGTTTACAGCATTCGGGCCTTTTTGACCTTGAGCGATGCTGAAAGAAACCTTTTGGCCTTCTTGCAAAGTTTTGAAGCCAGAACCAGTGATTTCGCTGAAGTGAGCGAAAACGTCAGGACCGTTGTCTTGTGCAATAAAACCGAAACCTTTAGTTTCGTTGAACCATTTAACTGTACCAGTAACTGTATTAGACATAATAATACCTATTAATTTGTTGATTTAGCCATTGGATGATGACTGACTATAACTTTGAAAATAATAAAGAATTGAACTTCATCTCTGAAAAAACGAAGGATTATGACTAACACTGCGATACTTAAAGAAAATTTACGAAACAATACTTTTTTTCTAGTTGCAGCTATCATACATGAAATCTTAGATTATTCAAGTGTCATATATGTCGTTGATTCCATTTAAAAACAACGAAGTAAATCATATTCTAATTCTTACTATCCTCATGTATTTCATCACATTATTATTTAAATTTCATGTCAGTTAAATTCTACTTTCGCAGTAGAGATCTGTTCATTTTCAGAAAAATTTATACTTTTTAACAATTTTATCTACTAACCGATTACAACCTAGACAGCATGCTTAAAAACACGTATAACACCGTTTTTCTTTTTCTGGCAGTGTCACTGTGAAACTTGTACTTGCACCCATGGAAGGCTTAACCGACCCAATTATGCGCGATGTTTTAACGCATGTGGGGAGTTTTGACTGGTGTGTAACTGAGTTCATACGTGTCACGGACTCTGTGCTGCCGGATCACATTTATCATAGTTACTGTCCTGAACTGTTACATGATGGCAAAACTGCTGCTGGTACGCCTGTACATGTACAATTCTTAGGTAATAATCCAACCATGCTTGCAGCTAATGCTGTTCGTGCAGTTGAACTCGGTGCTCCGGCTATTGATATGAACTTCGGTTGCCCTGCTAAAACAGTGAATCGACACCGCGGTGGTTCCGTGCTACTAGATGAACCAGAAGTTGTTTATGAACTGGTTAAAGCTGTGCGCGATGCTGTCCCAAGTCATATTCCAGTTTCAGCAAAAATGCGTCTAGGCTACATGGACCGTAACTTTACTTTAGAAAATGCACATGCCATTGAAGATGCAGGCGCAGCATGGGTAACCGTTCATGCAAGAACAAAGGCAGATGGTTATACCCCACCAGCTTTTTGGGATCAGTTACAACCCATTCGTGAAGCCTTAAAAATCAATGTGATTGCCAATGGCGAAATTTGGAACAATGCAGATGCCAAGCAATGTCAATTAGAATCAGGCTGTGAAGACCTGATGATTGGCCGTGCTGCTGTCACTACCCCTGACATTACCCAGTGTATTCGCCAAAATACTGACCAACCCTTAATTACATGGCATGAATTATTAGGCTTACAAATTCGCTTCTTAAATGGTTCATACAAAAAAGAAATGAATATGGTCGGTCGCTATAAGCAGTGGCTAGGAATGATGTCAAAGCACTACCCTGAAGCCAAAATCCTTTGGGATGAAGTAAAACGCGTTAAGCCTTTGGATGAAATTGTCGAAAAGCTTAAAGCGGGTATGTAACCATGTTTAAACCTTTGTTTGTACTTAAACAATCAAAGGTTTTTTTGTTTTGCGAACTCTAAAATTGCCTCAACTTCTTCAGCTAAAAACTCTTTTGGATGTTCTGAGAGTGGATTCATAACTAAAGTTGCGCCTTTGGTAATCGTAAATAACTTTTCCGCATTGATCATGACAAATTCAGCGTCAAGTCCAACATCTTGCTGCAACATAGCTAAATTTAAAAAGAATGGAATAGCTCGTTCCCCATCATCAGTTTGCATGAGTTGAAAATGTAACTGCTGATTTTCATCTCTTTCACCTAAACAGAACACTTGAGTATTCAACAATTGCTGATAGAAATCTTGGTATTGTTCCGGATGATCGGAGGTTGTTTCATAGAGCTGTTGAAGGGAATTTTGCATTTTTAATGTCCGACGAATTATTGTAATAAAAATGATCACTTAAAATTTAAGAATACACCATGATTAAGAATCATGCCGCTGCTTTAAGTTCTCTACATGTTGACGATTAGTTTTCCAAGACTTTTCCAAAATTTCTTTTTCTAATCTGAGTTGGACACGCTTTAATTTCATAGGTGAAATTACGGATTGTTTGTAAGTTTTTACATAATCTGTCTAATCTGCTCCACGAAAAACATTTGAGGGCATGTCTGTCTTAAATACAGCTTCGGGCATAAATACAATGACTGTATGTATAAACTCCTTATCCAAAATATCAGCTAAAATCTTTTCAAGCGCTTTCATATGTTTATAATTTTGATGGATCGGGTTTTGAAACTTAAAGCTTTGCTTATAAATTTTTTGAGTCCATTGTTTTTGACGCTCAGTACCAAAAATCCACCCTTTATAATTTTTGGTTTCTATAACAAAAATGCCATAAGGACTCAAAAGAATATGATCAATTTGCGTAGTCCCACTTTCGATATCAGGCAATGTCAAATCATTCAGAAGTATGTAATCACCTTTTAGATAAAGTTTGACATGCGCTGCTACAGCAAATTCACCTATTTTTCCTTTTAAAAAAGGTTTAAATACTTTTATTGCACCTAGAATTAATAAGACAGGAATCACCCACCACAGCATTGAAATTAGCGGTGCAAATATTTGGCTGATGTTCATTTATCAAATCTTTTTGTAATTTATTATTCGCAAATATACATGCTATTTTATTGTAATTTCTCAATTTTCAATAAAATATCTTTATTTTCTAAACCACCTGCAAAACCTACCAACTTACCATTCGCACCAACGACGCGATGACATGGTGCAATAATTGAAATTGGATTTTTTCCATTGGCCGCACCTGCCGCACGAACTGCCTTTACATTACCAATCTGTTCAGCAATTTGTTTGTAACTGCGGGTTTCACCAAAAGGAATGGTTAATAGCGCTTGCCACACTTTTTGCTGAAATTCCGTGCCAGAAAAATCGAGCGGCAAGTCAAATATTTGACGTTTTCCCGCAAAATATTCATTCAATTGCTTGGCTGTTTTAAGCAAAATCGGATGTTTGTGATCTTCAACTAAACTCGCTAAGCGCACACGATCAGGCTTTTCATTTTCCCATAGCACTGCAACCAAAGCGGTTTCGTTTGCAACCAATTGTAGCTGTCCTACAGGAGAGTCTAAATATTGATACGACAATTGCATCACGGCCACCAGCTTTATTGAAAAGTTCAGTTTAGATTATTCAGGACGATGATAATTTCATCAAGACTAATCCTGAAATAATCAGTACCGCAGCCAACATCCGCATTGCATTTGCTGGCTCACCAAGCACCACAATACCCAAAACAAATGAACCGACCGCACCTATGCCTGTCCAAACTGTATAAGCCGTGCCTAATGGCAAACTTTTCATGGCATAAGACAATAATGCAAAACTCGCTATCATAAAGACTATGGTGAGAATACTCGGTGTTAATTTGCTAAAACCGTCAGACACTTTCATGCAATAGGCCCAAACAACCTCAAGCAATCCAGCCACAATCAATAACATCCACGCCATTTTCTATACCCATAAAAAAAAGCACAAAAGCGCGAAACACTTTTGTGCGATTTAAATATTAACTTGAAGATAATTTCATTAAGATCAATCCTGAAATAATCAAGACTGCTGCCAACATCCGCATCGCTGTCGCGAGTTCACCGAGGATAAAAATCCCCACCAAAAATGAACCTATCGCACCGATACCCGTCCAAATAGTATAGGCAGTTCCCAAGGGCAAGGTTTTCATAGCATAGGCCAATAAACCAAAACTTAGGATCATAAAAAATAATGTGATTAAACTCGGGCCGAGTTTTGTGAAGCCTTCAGACAGCTTCATTGAATAAGCCCAAATAATTTCAAAAATACCCGCGAAAACAAGAACAATCCAGGCCACGATGCCTTCCTCCATAGTAGAGTCAGGTCGTCCTGACGATTTTTCTTGCCCCTTCGATAGAAGGTTAAAGGGAGGTCGTTCCTCCTGTGATGTTAGCCAGTATAGCAAATTTGCTGAATTTTAGGGCAACGCTTACAATTTTTGACCATTTTTAGTGCTTTGAATACGTTTTGATTACTATGCGCGCCCTGCTTTCGCTCCAAATAAAAGCAGTTCATGCGTTTAACCGTATTTTTCGCCCATTTAAACCCAAAAAAGCACCATGAACATTCATTCATGGTGCTTCGATTTAATTAAAATCGTTTAAGTCGGGTAGCCGTGATTTAGAACTTCATTCGAACGCCTGCACCATACCACCAATCGGCTTCACTATCGGTCTTGGTTTGCCATGCCGTTTGCTTATCGCCTTTTTCATAGTGATAAGCAATGTCGACAAAAGGCATTATTTTCTTGCTAATTTCGTAGCGTGTTTCTACACCGAGCCAAACATCATTTAAGCCTGTCTTTTGGGCATAACGTGAGTCATCGCTAAATACCACATTCATATTTAAATAAGGCTGCGTAATTAGCTTTTGTGTCAGCAAAATATCGCGTTCAGTTTCCAAAGAAAAACTGACTTGATTATCCTGCCCGACAAAAAGATATGCATCGGTTTCAAAAAAATACGGCGCTAAACCGTGCAAACCTAAAGCTGCGTCATAACGTGATTTATCGTTGCTATGCTTTTGATCATAACGATAGCGTACGCCCACCTGCACATCCCAAAAATCAGAAATCATGCGGCTATACATCGCCTGCGCAGCATAATCTGCTTTGGCTGATTCTGCTTTATCGGCATGTAGCTTTAAAAACAGTTTGTTTTCATCCGTGCCAATGTGGCTTTCTAACTCGGATTTTAAAAGCCCTTCCCCATCAGAATTGCTAAGCCAGCGACTATCAATTTCTGTGGATTGATATATTTGACCGCCGTGTTCTTTACGATGGTCTGCCGTATGCACATGCTTTTCTGTTGATGCAATCAGCAGCTCGACAGCATGTTCAGCATGTTCAGCATGTTCAGCATGTTCAGCATGTTCAGCATGTTCAGCATGTTCAGCATGTTCAGCATGTTCAGCATGTTCAGCATGATTGATTTGAGCGGAATCTGTGAAAACGTCTTTGGCCAAATATTGCATATCAGACATGTCTCTCATCTGATGTGATGACATGTGTGTATCGGTATGTTCGCCCATCGCCCACAATGTTGAGGTCATGCTGCCCAAAGCAAGTGTTACAGCTGACAACTTGAAGGATTTAATGATGCGCATGTGAAGCCTCCGCTGTGTTCGCTGCTGGCTGGATTGGTTGTGCTGAAGAATTAGCCACATTTGCCACAATCAATTTATTCATCATGCCTGCAGACATGTGATACAGCAGATGGCAATGAATCGCCCATTCGCCCAATTCATTTGCAGTTAACAATGCTGTGACAGTTTTTCCTGGCGGCACAATCACCGTATGTTTGTTCGGCATTTCAGAAGAGGCTTGACCATTTTCTAGCTGCATAAACATGCCATGCAAATGCATCGGGTGCGCCATCATGCTGTCATTGACGAACTTCAATCGAATACGTTCGCCGTATTTGACTTTTAGCGGTTCAGCCTCACTGAATTTTTTACCATTCATCATCCATAAATAACGCTCCATGGTTCCGCCTAGGTGAATCACTAAATCTTGTGTCGGTTCACGGGTGTCAGGCTGCGCTTGCAAAGATTTTAAATCGCTGTATTGCAGTGCTTTATCACCGACAGGTGTTGACGCATTGGCCCACCCCATCACGGATGGTTCCGGCTTTGGCTTATTATTTTTAGCGACTGAGTGATGTACAGCATAATCTAGTGCAATTGCTTGATGATTCATTTTCGAACGATCTATGTTAGGCATCGCATCATGCTTCATTTTAGAGTGATCCGTATTTGGCATCACATCATGATTCATTTTAGAATGATCTGTACTAGACATACTGCCATGTCCCATATCTTCCATTGTCAGTAGCGCACGAGGACGTGCTTCCGGCATATGAATTCCCGCATGCTGCGGCTGAGTTTCATCATGCAAAGTGCCGATGGCAAAACCGCTTCGGTCAATTGACTCTGCTTCAATCTGATAATGCGCTGCTTTAGGCTGTACAATCACATCGTAAGTTTCCGCAGCACCAATGCGGAACTCATCCACTGGCACAGGCTTAACCGGTTGACCATCAGCACTGACCACAGTCATTTTTAAGTTTGGAATACGTACATCAAAAAATGACATTGCAGCAGCATTTACAAAGCGTAAACGCACTTTTTCATTTGGCTTAAACAGACCTGTCCAGTTTTGTTCTGGCGTTTTACCATTGACCAAAAAGGTATAACCCGTCACATCGGACAAGTCCGTTTTCAGCATGCGCATTTGATTCCACATCGAACGGTCTTTCCAAGTACTTTTCAAACCGTCGCGTTTAATTTGCTTCAATACGTCTTTGGTGGTTTCCCGTTGATTTTGATAATACTCAGCAGATTTTTTCAGATTGGCTATGATCTGTGCGCTAGACGATTCATGAAAATCCGACAGCATGACCACATAGTCCTGCTGTGTATTTTCGTGGGCAGTAATTGGTTGTTTTCCTTTAGGGTAAATCACCAATGCGCCATACAAACCGTCTTGTTCTTGACCTTTAGAATGTGCGTGATACCAATAGGTGCCGCTTTGGCGAACTTTAAATTTGTAAGTGAAACTACCGTCTGGTTGTATTTCATTAAAACCATTAAAGCCAGGCACACCATCCATCAGACCGGGCAATAACAGTCCATGCCAATGCACCGAAGTATTTTGTTTTTTTAGCTGATTATGTACATGAATCACTGCATCATCACCTTCTTCAAACTCTAAAAGCGGTGCAGGAAATTGACCATTCACACTGATTTTCTTGACCGCTTTACCGGTCAGATTGATGGTCTTCTCATCAATATTTAGATGATATTCTTTGACTGCTGCAAATACCCATGATGGCGAAAGCAGACACACCCCAAGAATGAGGCTTGATTTAAATTGAATAGACATGTTTTAACCTTGTGTTGAATAACGAAATAAACGTCGTAAAACTCAGGTTAAATTTGAGGAGGCCGCAAAATTTCTTGCCAATGCCCTTTTAGATGTTGCGCTGTATATATGAATTTAGGTACATCATGATATTCCGTCATCGAGACCGCTTGAACGTTAACTAAAGCAGCATCCATCAATGACGAGCTGAACTGACAATGCCACAAAGCACAGTCCTGACAGTCCATCTGTTCCATATTAGATTGGCTTTGCAGATTCATTTCATCGCAATGAGCTGCTTGAGTTGTTGTATGTTCAAGTTCGGCTGTTTGATGATGCGAAGGTATAACATTGTGTTTAACAAGCGGCTGATGACAATCAGGCAAAATATGCGCTGAATCACCCTGCTGTTTGACCGATACTGTATCTGTCTTGGTATTCTGAGAAGTATTTTGTGCGGTTATCATTTCATTCATCATTTGCTGATGGATGAAATTTTGCTGTGCAGCAACCACACCGCTCCAACCAATGACAAATGCCATCAGTAAAGCAAAGCTGAGGTGCTTACGCAAAATTAAAAACAACCCTTACTCCTTTCATCATCAGTTAATACACATCGCTGACAATTAACTGTGGAATCGATGAAAATATCTCTGACTCATCATTCCGACTAGATCCTAATCATCACATATTCCCCATCATTTTGCACAACTTTCCTGTAAAGCTCAAAAAGGAATAAGAATTTGGCGTGCGACTTATGTCATATTACATCCATAATAAAACAGGAATTCGATCTGATTTTTTCAAAGCAACTTTTGACTTGACTTCCTTATTGAGCGATTTTGCCAATCGTGTTGAAAAGGAATCACTCATCTATCACGGATCAATTGTGCAGTTATTCACAATAATTTTAAATTTATATACTTCAACTGTTAACACGGTACTAATCGTTTAATTAAAACAATAAAGTTATATTTTAAACAGTACTTTTATTAACTGCAGGTTAATAAAAGTACTGAATTTAGCCACATACAGACAAATAAAAAGGACTCAATTGAGTCCTTTTTATACTTCTTACGTCTAAATATTAAACTATTGATGTGCAATCGTTTACAATTTATGCAACTTATCCATATAGTTATCGACATAGATATCCATATAGTTACTCACAAAGTTATCCACAATCGCACAATGACTTAGACCTCAGTTCTTAGACAGACTGAGCACCGGCTTTTGCCAATTCAGAACGCATTTCGTCAATTACAGCTTTATAATCAGGTTTGCCGAAAATCGCTGAACCAGCAACAAACATATCCGCACCCGCCTCAGCAATCTCACGAATATTTGCAGGTGTCACGCCACCATCAACTTCTAAGCGAATATCACGACCAGAAGCATCAATAATTTTGCGCGCTTGACGAAGTTTTTCTAAAGTCATTGGAATAAATTTTTGACCGCCAAAGCCTGGGTTAACGCTCATCAATAAGACTTGATCAACTTTATCCAATACATAATCTAAATAATGTAATGGTGTTGCTGGGTTAAAGACCAAACCAGCTTTAGCCCCACCCGATTTAATTAACTGCAGTGAACGGTCAATGTGATCTGTAGCTTCTGGATGAAAAGTAATGATATCCGCACCCGCTTCGAGGAAATCACCAATCATACGATCGACTGGTGAAACCATTAAATGCACATCAATTGGTGCTTTAATGCCGTATTTTTTCAATGCCTTACATACACCAGCACCAAAAGTTAAGTTTGGTACATAGTGGTTATCCATCACATCAAAGTGAACAACGTCTGCACCTGCTTCAAGAACATTTTCAACCTCTTCACCTAAGCGCGCAAAGTCTGCTGACAAAATTGAAGGAGCAATTAAGAATGACTTGGACATGGAAAGAACCTGGCTTTGAAAAGGTAATAATTATGCCATTATAACAAATAGTCGATAAAGGCGCTTGCTGCTAGGCTAGCGCTGACTATACAAATTTAGGCGATACACAACGTTGCATTTTTTTGCTTACATCAGCCCCCGTGACTTTGCTAAGTTATTACTCACCACAATAAAGACATGAATGATGAAAACGACTACAAAATTAGTACCCTACAATCGACACGTATTGCCAAACGCTTAGTCAATCATTGGAAACACAAATTTGACGTGAAGGAAACATTATCTGATTCAACACCTGTATTTCAGATACAGCTTCACGCAGCCCTTGTAACGCTTAGTCCACAACCTGAATTTCTAGATGTTTCTATCCTTAGCCAAGATGCATCTGCCGATTTAGAAAAATTAGAGAGTGTCGTGTTAGATCATTTAATTCGAATGGGACAAGAACCACTTGAAGCAAAATGGAAAAGAGACAGCGAATAAGGCTGTCTCTATTTGAATGATGCGTTTAAATCCTTAAATTAGCAAGGTTCTTACTGATGCTGATGCGCTTGATAATTTCTCACTGCATCAATACGGGCTTTCGTTGCAGGATGTGATTCAAAAAAATCCGTCCACGATTTTTTATCTTTAGTTTCTGCTTTGCTCTGTTCCGATTCAGCTTGATCATGTTTTGTATCTTCTTTACGTTCTTCATCTTCCATACGCTGTAAGAAGTTTGCAAAGTGTGCTGTCGGAATATTTTGCTGGCTCATGGTTTTCAGCGCATATAAATCTGCTTCAGACTCAAAGTCACGTGAATAACTTGCCCCGACCGCAGCAATGGGCAAGCTGGTCAAAATATCTGAACCATCACCAGTAATCATCAACAAGATTATACTAATTCCAAGTCCTGAAAGGCTTTGCTGCAAACTATGACGCTGTACCAAATGCCCTTGCTCATGCGCCAATACACCAATCAGCTCAAAATCATCCTTAGCCATTTTCACCAATTCATCTGTCACGATAATGGTGTTATTTGGAATTGCTAAAGCATTTGCACCAATACTACCTCCACCACGAAAAATCAGTTTTGCTGGACGTTGTTCAGCAACTAAATGCTGGTACTTTTGCAAAAGTTGTTGTTGTCGTGCTTTGGAAAGCTTGGTCGGTTCAGTCATTTCTAAGACATATTTTTCAGCTTGATCGCCCCAACTTTTCATTGCAGTTTCAGGTAATTGATTTGCAACGACATGAGAAGCAACTGGAATCCCCCACTTAATCAGGATAAAGGCAAAAGCCACCACAAAAACCACACTAAATACAATCAGAGCAGGCGAACGTTCGAGCTTCCATACCGAATTCCAGCGACTTTTGGCTTCTAAATTAAACCATTCGGGCAAAGGTTGGTGAAAATCCAAACGTGCATCATTTTTCAATTCAATCACCGGTTGAATATCACCAAGCGCTCCAATCAGTGTCATGTCTTTATAGGTATAGTGCTGAGTTTGTGCATATTGATCACCATAACGCACAATCACTGCATGCTCGCCATCTGCACTCACCTGTGCATCATAAGGCTTAGAAATTTTCCCATCATAATAGGTTGCATTTACCACAGCTGTATTCATGCGTTTCACCTCTGTTATAGGGAAATATCCAAGTCAAAAATATCTGATAATTCTTCAGCAATCGCATTATGATCTTGCTGCATTTGATTTTGTAATTGATCTGGATCATCAACTAACATTAGTCGTAATGATTCAGTTTGATATTTATATAAACGCACCACAGCCCAAGGTGTCAGCAAACCTAAACTGATGACCTTGGCAAACCAATTACTCAGTACAATCCATGCATAACGCCATTGATTACAATTGGTTTGAAATTGGCTACGGCTCAGCGTGGTGTTATTCCATGTGGTAATAAATAAGCGAGCTGCGGTGAGTGGCCAAATAAACATATAACCAAGGAAATATGCTGCTGCCATTAAAAATACATAATATGCGGGGTTTAAACCGTCTGAGCTGCCAAATAAAATTGCCATCAGGATGGATAAAACTGCAATGCCGCCCATAAATACAAAAAGTGGCATATACATGGCACGCATGTAATCACCCCAAGACGCATTTAGACTAAACTTGAGCTGTCCCAAATATAAATGATTCAGACATTCTCGCTTATATAGCCACACAGCGACTGGGGTAAATAGCCCGAGTGTAAACACCACCACGGCTAAACATTTGGCAAAACACCAATAAGCACTTTTATTTGTTCCTGAAAAAAAGAAGCGGCTATTGCTAAATTTGCTGTTGCGCGCACGGAAACGAATTGTCGAACGGATTAACCAAGGTACAGCAAAGAAAATCAGCACAAATCCGGCTAGAAAGGCTTCCCAAGAATATTTGACTGCTAAAGAGAAACCACCATATACCACCAAAGCAATGATTCGCCCAACTAAAATTTTGGTCGGCAATCCGGTAAAATCAAAACGGCGCTGGAAAACCCAAGTATTACCATAAAAGTAACGTAAACGACGGACTTTGGCCCAAGGTGCATAAAACCCAATAGTAATAATGGTCAATAAAATATTAACAATCCAAATCCCAAAATATTCAGATGCATTGCCTTTAAAACGAAAGGTGTAGTTCCGACCGAGTAATTCTGCCTGATCAGTCTCACCAAAAAGCGTGGGAGGCATTTCATTGATTATTGGTAAAGCTGGCGGTAAATCAGTTTCGAGCTGAGAATTTTGCATAATTTATTCTTATAAATCTAAAGTGTTATGGTTCATATACGCCCAAAACAAAATGAGCGTGAATGAACTTTGAAACAATAAAAAGGCCGATACGTGATCAGCCTGTAAATAGTAGCATGAAAATTAAGCTTGCAGTTGTACCGCATGGAATTGTAAATGATCATCCATAAAGGTTTGAATAAAGTAATAACCATGATCATAGCCCGCGTGTTCACGCAATGTCAGCGCCTGACCGACACTGTCACAAGCCTGTTGGAACAAGGCTGGATTTAACTGGCTATAAAATTGATCGTCTAGGCCTTGATCAATTAAAATTTCTTTAAACAAGGCACCTTTCACAGCAACCAATGCCGTCGCATCATGGGCTTGCCAAAAGCCTTGGTTCACACCTAAATACTGGCCAAATGCTTTTTCACCCCATGGGCATTGACTTGGTGCACAAATCGGGGCAAAGGCAGAGACAGATTTAAATTTATCCGGATGTTTCAAAGCTAGAGTTAATGCTCCGTGCCCGCCCATACTGTGTCCAAAAATCCCAATTGCATCTGCTTGAACAGCAAATTCAGCTTGTACTAAAGCATAGAGTTCATCGGTAATAAAACTTTCCATTTGATAATGCTCAGCCCATGGCTGTTCAGTAGCATTAATATAGAACCCTGCACCTTGTCCAATATCCCAATGATCACCCTTTGCCACAGCATCACCACGTGGCGATGTGTCTGGACTAATTAAGATGAGCCCAAGTTGAGCAGCTAGACGCTGTGCATGTGCTTTAATTGCAAAGGTTTCTTCTGTACAGGTTAAACCGGCCAAGTAAAACAGCACTGGACACGCCTGCCCCTGAAGCGCTTCAGTAGGTAAAAAAATACCAAAACGTGTCGAAGATTTTAGGCTTTCCGAATCAAATTGATAAATTCGTTGTTCACCATTGAAACATTGATTGCGCTGTACTAATTCCATGATGCATGTTCCTAATTTCGAGTGACACCCTTAAGGTGTTTCAGCCGCTTTTGTTGTTGGCGGAAATAAACGTTGTTCTAATTGCGGCAACATCAGTGCCATATTTTTACCGATTGACCATTGTGGTTCAGAAGGTTCAAAGCCCTGTGCAGCTTCCCATTTTGCAACTGTTTCTTTGGCCTGGTTAAAAGCACCTTGCATATTGGTTTGTTCTCGCATCGCTTGATCAAAGAAAGCACGACCAAAATAGGTATAATCCGCTTCATTTGAACAACCAAATGACTGACGGTCAGCGGCGGATGCGGTGATAATTAAGGTATTTTCATTTTGAAGTGCTGGCACAAAACTACCCGAATAGCATGATGAAATCACAATCACACGCCAACGAATACCTGAAGCATCCAAGGTTTCTTTTAACCATTTTGGATCAACCTGTGCTAGATCTAAAGGTGCATTTTCCATCTCAAACACATTCGGTAAACCATGTGAAGTCATGTATAAGAACAACACGTCACTTTCACGATTCATTTGCTGACCGATACGACGCAGCGCCAACTCCATACTGGTTTTAGAGGCAATTGGAATTTCAGTCCGTGTCGCAGGATGGTTAATTAACTCGACAGAACGCCCGTACGTACCGAAACGCGTATCAAATTGTTCTTTAATCCTTTCAATTTCAAGCTTAAAGACATCTTGATAGCTGGCACCAGCAACACCTAAGAAATACCAATGTGATTGCGCAAATTCACCATATTCAATAGCATCAAGCGATTTATTCAGTAATTTACTTTGCGCGTAAAAGGCATCTTCGGCAAAACTTGGCGGAACTTCCTCAACCTTCCAAATTGGTTGGTCTTTGACAGAAACTTGCCAAACCACCAAAGTAAATAGCGTCGCCAACATAATCAGCGCACGTTCCCACCATGGCCATTTCAGTTCACGTGAGAATACCCATACCACTGCAAGACTTTGCCAAACAAACAGGACAATGAACAGCGTTGGAATATAGTCATATAAAATATAAGGAAGATAATCAAGATCACCCAAATATTGAATCAAGCATTGAAACAACATGATGTGTGTATCAAGCACCAACCAAAGCAGTGCAGGCACTAGCATCAGACGCGGATTATTCACCCGCTGTGACAGGAAAATACCAACAATTAAAGCAATGAAAGGCCAAAGTGCATAACTAATTAAACCTTGCGGGTTAAATTCACCAATTCGACCAGTACTGAGCCAACTGAATAAGCTGTTTGCACATCCACCTAATATCCCCCAAAACACCAATTGCAACATGGATGGGCGGACAATTTGTAAAGATCGACGCGAACCTAAAAATAACCACATCCCCGCAGTTTGGTTGCTTTTAAAATCATGCCAAAAATTGATGGAGGGTTTGAAATCAATCATAGAGTTCTGATGTGGGCCTAGGCTCGCTTAATTGCACAAATAATTTTATGCCTGATGTTATTTTTAGCAATGCTATTTTTTAACTATATAACAAATCTTTGAACAATTTTGAAGCAAATATCATTTTAAGCTACAAGTTCATGCTGAAAGTAAGCATCAAAACGACACGCATCCCCTTGCCATTGATGTTGAGGTTCAGTATTTGCCAAAAAAACCGCTAAACGAGGACGCTTAACAACAACGCGACGTGCAACTTTTTGTGCCAAAGCCAATAAATTATCACCTAAATCCATTTCACCGTCTTCAGGTAACAACATATGTAACAGCTGCATTTGCTTTTTGACTTGCGCTTGCTTCTTTACTGCCTGCTGATTTTGATCGCGCTGCGGGAACATTGGGTCTAAGTAAACCACATCAAAAACTTGTTGCTGTTGAGCCTGCTCAATTAAATAATCTGCAGAATCAGAAAAGACCAACTCAATACGTGCCACAACAGCACTTAAAAATGCATCTTGTTGTGCACGCTGATGTGAATCTTCCAACAATGTAAATAAGATCGGATGACGTTCAACTAAAGTAACTTGTGCCCCAAGATGTGCCATTAATAAACTGTCATGGCCCAGACCAGCAGTCGCATCAATTAAACTCGGCTTCTCAGCTAAATTACACGCACGTGCAATCATTTCAGACTTTATTGATGCGCGCTTTAAACGTCCAATTTCTGCGTTCCAGTCGGGTTGCATCTTCATGCCATTGGCACACAGCCACAATCCATCTGCATCCACACAAAGTGCCAATTCCGGATTTAAACGTAAAAATCGCGAATTTAATTTTTCAACCGATTCAATATTTACAGACACACCACGTGAAGAAAGCACAGCAGAATACTGCTGTGCTTTCTGGTGAAATTCTTGTTCAGTATATAAGCGGATGTCGCTTACCATAATTTCCAGCCTGTAAATGCGAACAATAAAATCAATAAACCTGAAAAGATTCGATACCACGCAAAAATCATAAAATCACGCTTTGCGACATAAGCAACTAAAGCACGAATTAACAATAATGCGGATACAAAAGAAACAATCAAACCAACAGCGATGACGATCCAATCTTGCGTACCTTGGAATACATCATAACTTTGATACAAATCCAGTAAGCCTGCACCAACAATGACCGGAATACCCAAGAAGAATGAGAACTCAGTAGCTGCTTTACGTGATACACCTAAGAACATTGCCCCAATAATAGTTGCACCTGAACGAGATGTACCCGGAATCAAAGAAAGCACCTGAATTAAACCAATCCAAATGGCATCCTTAATTGTTAAATCTTCTACTTCTTTTGCGCGGACTTGTGGCGGGTTTTTCTCAATCCAAATAATAATCAAACCACCAATAATCAACCCTATCGCAATCGCAATATTATTGAAAAGTAGTGCTTTTACCGTTTGCCCAAAGCTAAGACCAATCAGAACAATAGGAATGGATGCTAAAATTAAGCCAAAGCCTAAACGACGGCCTTTTTCTTCACCCGTCACCATCCCTGTCGCTGCGCCCCATAGGCGAGCCCAGTATTCATAAATAACTGCAGCAATTGCACCCATTTGAATGGCAATCACAAAAACATCACTTTTTTCTTTGGTCCAGAAGTTCATTAATTCTGAGGCTAGAATCAAATGCCCTGTACTAGAAATAGGTAAGAATTCGGTTATCCCTTCAACAATACCCATGATTGCCGCTTTGAGCAGCAGTAAAAGATCCATATAAAACCCTAGTTATGGCTTGCCTTGTTCTGAAATTTTTTTCCAAGCATTATCACGTAAATATACAGGAAGTGCTAAATCAGCACTTACCCATGCTTCTCGTTGTGCAGCTTCGCGGGCAATAGTAGCAATATCCTGTGCCGTTGCACTTAAGTCTTTGTATTGTGTTTGTTCTTGCTTAATTAAATCTGAACCAGAGCCCACAACAGTAAACTTAATTTGCTGCGCTGCCTCTGTATAATTCAACATCTGTTCAGAATCAACTGCCTGCATAATACCAGCAGCATCTAACTGATAGCTCGCCACGTAGACTTCCTGCATACGTGCATCAAGTACAGCTGACACTTCAGTTAAACCATGTACGCGATAGGCTGCTTGTGCCAATGCTTGCAACGTTGAAACAGGAACTACAGGTAAATCATTGGCCCATGCCAAAGCCTGTGTTACTGCTGCATTGATACGCACACCACTAAATGAACCAGGCCCACGACTAAATGCAATCACAGTTAAATCACCAAGTTCAGTCGCAGTTTGATCAAGCCCTTGCTCAATCATTGGGAGAATCGTTTGTGTCTGCGCCTTTGCCCGTGTATCGAGTTGAAAATAAAGTTCCTGAGTTTCATCTACAATCGAGATGGAACACTGCTCATTGGCAGTTTCCAATGCCAGTACTTTCATGCGCAACCTTAATTAAATTTAATCTTAAAAAACGTGGAATATGATACTCCACTCCTTCCCAGTTCGCGAGATTTTCCATTCAACAATAACCTCGCATATACGAAAGCCCCGAAATAATCGAGGCTTTTGTATTGAGTAAGGATGTCACATTTTATAATTCAGCCACTTCTAGCTGGATAAAATTTTTAAAATGCGTGGCATAGTGCATGGCGCTCATTTTTAAACGAAGCTCGGCTTGTTCATCTAATGTTTTTACTACTTTGCCTGGTGAACCCATCACGACCGAATTATCTGGTATCACTTTTCCTTCTGGAATTAACGCATTAGCACCAATGATGCAGTTTTTACCAATGACTGCATTATTTAAAACCACCGCATTAATGCCAATTAGACTGTTATCCCCTACGGTACAACCATGTAACATGGCTTGATGCCCAATGGTGACATATTGACCAATATGCATTTCAATGCCCGCATCGGTATGTAGCACTGCATTTTCCTGCACGTTTGTATAGTCGCCCAAGCAAATTCGGCTATTGTCCCCACGAATGACTGCACCAAACCAAACACTAACTTCACGACCCAGTTCAACCTGACCAATGACCGTCGCATTTTCAGCAACCCAACCATCCCAAGGTTGATGTGTGGCTTTTGGGCTATATCCTTGAAACTTATACAACATAATCAAACATCCTAATTTGATAATTTTTCATTAATTATTCAGCTAGTTTAAATTTAAAGCTATAGATTAATTTTAAAAGCAGGTGAATTTAATAAAAATGGCCATTCTTTTTGATAATTTAATCCATAGCGAAATAGTGAAATCAGCATGCGAGCTGTGAGTCCCCAAACAATTTCATTTTCTACTCTGAGACTTGGAAAATATAAAGATTGCTGCGCAAACCTAACTTCATAAGGCGATGCCGGTGTTTCTAATAACTGTTTCATTGACGCAAAAAAAATGCGGTCAATTTCTGTCGGCTGTGGAATCAATTCAACATCAGGTGGAATCAGACCAACGATCGGTTTGACCAACATCCCATTTCTAGCTTTTTGCATAGGTAAATCGCCCAATAACTGTACATCAAATGGATTTAAACCCGTTTCCTCTTGAGCTTCACGCAGCGCAACTACAATATTACTGATATCTTGTGCATCACGCTTTCCACCAGGGAATGACACTTCTCCAGCATGATTATTTAAATATAAAGATCGGCGAGTAAGTAAAATTCGTGGATTTTCTTCGTGGGTGATCGCTATTAACACAGCCGCATGTGCAGGTTGAATACGTTTTGAAAACCGTAAACTTTGCTGCAATTGCTGTGTCAATAATCTGGCTTCCATCCACTTCACCACCTTGTTTTTATCATTTCCTCATCATAGCTGAATTTTGTTTAGGCTGGTTAGAAATGATGCCAAAGTTCTAATTTTCAGTTATTCTGACGTTTAACTTTATCATTGACGATGAATATGAACTTTTGCACAAACTGCGGACAGAAAACCAAAGAAGCAATTCCACTTGGTGATCATCAATTACGTCGTATTTGTACCGCATGCGGTTTTATTCATTATGTCAATCCTAAAGTGATTTGTGGTGCGCTCGCCATTTGGGAAAATAAAGTTTTACTTTGCCGTCGCGCTATTGAGCCACGCTATGGTCTATGGACACTTCCCGCTGGCTACATGGAATTGTATGAAACCATGGAGCAAGGTGCAGCACGTGAAACCCGTGAAGAGGCTGAAGCCGAAGTAGATATTCAACAACTCTACTGTATGTACAATATTCCGCGGATTGGACAAATTTACGCACTTTTTAAATCAGATTTAGTGAATGGTGAATTTGGTGCAGGTGATGAAACGATCGAATCTCGCCTATTTACCGAAGAAGAAATACCTTGGGATGATTTAGCCTTCCCAAGTGTAGAAAGAACCCTTAGACATTACTTTGAAGACCGAAAAACCGATCAGTTTGAGATGCATTTAGAAACCCTAGGTACGCGCCTTGACCATACAGGCTAATGCTTTTAGATTTTATAGTCGCTAAAAAAGCCCATCATTGATGGGCTTTTTTATTGTTATTTTTTCTTCACGCTATAACATTGTGCAAGTGAAATTGAAATCTCCCCACCGCTCAACTTAGCAATTTCCTTCGCTTCAGCATCGGAGTCATTTTGCTTGCTATAAACATTCGTAAAGCTGGCCAAACTATTAGCCCATTTCACTTTCTGATTATCAGAATCCGTCAAACTAATTGCAGGCTTGGTGCCAGCATCAGCGGCAACTAATTTTTCCAATTGAACCAAAGCACCGCCCACAGTCATTGATGTATTGTCCGAAGTTTTCACACTTGAGTTCATACCAATCAAAGCACCGTCCAAAATACCAAAGAACTGATCCGCTAAGATCATTCGAATAGAAATCGTGTTTGGATTAACCCCACCAATTTTGGTAAAAGTTCTTGAAACAGTTCCTATTCGATACTGCTGAACTTGCTTTTGATCTTTCATTAGAAATTTATCTAGCACATCGCCATCCGCATTAGTGCTATTACAGCCATCAGCACTTGTCGATAAATCCACATCAGTAAGCGGTTTCGTCAACGCATTTGCTGCAACACCCGCAGGAATATTGGTACGAATATCGCCATTTCGGTCTATAACAACGCCTAATTTCACCGATTTAATACTGGTATCAGTGAACTTAAATGATAAATCCGCATAAAGTGGGAAAATATAGTTTTCACCAGTTGCGACATTATTAATCGATTTAAAGACAGATTTATCCAAATAAGACACTGGATAAAGTTTATAAAGATCTAGAGTCCCTTTATATTTGGTACCACTAATGGTCTGATCCCATGTCCCCAATCTTTCTTTGTCTATTTCAGTCGGCGTATAGGTTTCAGCTAACCCCATTAATGTTTTGTAAAGATTTCCTGCAGTGCCGATCACCATTTTGTCTGCAAGCAGCATTCCCTTACGTACAATCAGCGGATCTGAGCCTGTTTGATCTACATCAAATTTAAAACCAAGATTACGACTTTTATCAATAGATTTAGTTAATGGATCTATCCAGTTATCCTGTGCCGTCGCGGTCATACGAACGGGGCGAACTTGAGTCAACAATTGCATATTGGTCGTGCCAATCGTAGATAAATTTTTATCTACTTTCCCACGCCATTGTAGCCCACTACCAAAAGTCATACCTTGGCGATCCGTCATTAACATGAAATGACCAAATAAGTTAATTTTTTCCTTGTCGGTCAGTTCACAAACATCTTTATCACAACCGACTAAACCGTTTGAACCACTAATTGCAGAAATGGCTTGTTCAGCGGTTGAAAATAATGCAAATTCAGGCTGGAATACCGCTGCTGTTGAAATATTCATTAGCTTTTGGACGACTGTAAAAGCATCCGCATTACTGATATCTGCTAATTTAAGCCAAGGTGTAAATAAGGATTAGTGTCCAGATACAGTAATTACAGAACCAGGTACAAATTGACCTTGAGCAGGACTGTAATAGGTACGTAAACCCTGAACTTCGATATCGCCAATTGATGCTGCTGCAGCACTACCTAAATGAACACCTTTAACATAAGTATCAATACCCTTAGCATCATCATTTACAATACGTAGGAAACCGTTACCTGTGTTAGCTGAAGCACCATATACAGAAATAGCCGATTTTAGATCCAAATCTTTAGAATCCGTATTCGCTACCTTGATACTATCGATTAGAATTTCACCCGCCACACCAGTCACACCTTTAGTTGAACTATCCAAGATGCCAAGATCGGTGATTTCCAATCCACCCTGCATTACAGAGTTTAGTTTAATCATCGCGCCTTGTGGTGCTGCACCGAGTTGAACGTTAGCAGACATGATGCCTGTTTTAATACCAAGTCCTGATAAAATTGCATTGTAATTTGAACTATCACCGCCACGACGAATCGCTGAAGTCGCTGTACCTTGAGTACCTGATGCAGTTACACCAATTTCACCAATATGAATTTCAAGGCCTGATACTTGAGCAGCAACGTTAATAAATGCACCACCTTTAGCAGCAGTACCAGCATCTGTATCAATTACCAAGTCAGCTAAATTATGTGTATTAAGTAAATGTGTTCCACCATCTTTATAGTTCGCACCGACGAAAACACCAAAGTCAGCAGAAGAAATTTTTGAACCATCAGTTAATGTGATTTCTTTTGCCTTCGCCGCATCAGTAGTACCTTGAATAACAATCGCACCAGCTGTCGAAGTACCACCTAATGCTGTATTACTCAAACCATCATTATCATGTACAAATAATTTATCAACAGTAACTTTAGAAATTCCAAGACCAATACTTAAACCGTCTTGACCAGTGGTTGAGCTAAGCGCTGCATCATCCATTGCTTGCATAGCCATAGCATTAGCGCTAAATGCGATTGAAGAAACTAAAGCTAATTTAGTGAACTTTTTCATACTTTACTCTCCCAAGAGTATTTATTTTTTTGATTGTCAACCACTCGATGTTTTACGCTGCATATTTATTTTGTGGCAACGTTTACACCATTTCCTTGAGTAGCTTGCTCGCACGATTAAATTATATCCAACGAAGCAATTGATCAACTGTTGTTGGTCGCAATCTATTTCTTACCGACAAACGGTATTTTCAAGTAAAACAATTGAGGAATGTTATAAACTATTCTTTGTTCTTTTATTGATGTATAGCTGTAGATGTCTCTATCCTCAACTTACAAAAAATTTATTTTTAAACATGATATTAGTGTTAATAAAATATTAAAATTTTTTGCAACTCTCCCTCATGTAGTATATCTGCAGAATCAGCAGTGCCCGATTATCGGACTCATGCCTACATCTTATGTACAAATAATAAACAGTGAGATTCAATCTTTTAAACGTGGTGGCATATCTGAATATATCGCTTCTGATGAGCACGCAATTTTAAATTTTGAGTTTAATAGCGCTAAAAATAAAAACACGCCTAGTTTTACAGGGGGTCTTATCGGTTTTGTCAGCTATGACTATGCTGCCAATCAACATACAAAGATAAGTATAAAGGCACAACCGAGTTTATTTTTAGGTGAATTTAAAAGCTATTTAAAACTAGAATCAACTGGCTGGTATTTTTATAGTCATGAAGATATAGCTGATGATATTTTCAACTATATTTTAAGTTTAATTGAGTCAAATCAAAGCACATCAGTTTTTGCTTTAACCACTCCCTGCCAAGCTCGATGGACAAAATCAGAGTACGATTATGCATTCAACTCCGTGCAAGAATATATTAAAGCTGGCGATTGCTATCAAATTAACTTAACACAGGAATTTACGGCTAAAGCCTATGGCTCTTTAGTAGATACAGCTGATGATTTCTGGAACTTAACCCAAGCCCCATATTCTGGCTACTTACGCGTGGGTGATTTTGAGTTATTGAGTTGTTCACCAGAATTATTTATTGATTTTCAGGCTGAGCGCAAAATCATTACTAAGCCTATTAAAGGCACAATGCCACGTCATGCTAATGCTCAGAAAGATGAAGCCTCAAAACAGAGACTTAAACGCTCAGAAAAAGACATGGCTGAAAATGTCATGATCGTAGATTTGCTGCGAAATGATTTAAGCGTATATGCTGAAACCGGCTCAGTGAAAACACCAAAATTATTTGATATAGAAAGTTTCAATCAAGTCCACCATATGGTGAGTGAAATTACAGCGATATTAAAACCGGATGTTAACCCATTAAATGTTTTAATGTCGGCTTTACCTGGCGGATCAATTACTGGTGCCCCTAAAATACGTGCCATGCAAATTATTGAAGAACTTGAAGCTGCTCCACGCGGAGCATATTGTGGATCATTAGGTTATTTTAATCATGACGGTACAGGTTGTTGGAATATTTTGATCCGTTCTATTCAAAAATATCAAGAAGATGTTTCGTTGTGGGCTGGTGGTGGGATTACGATTGCTTCGGACTGTGATGCTGAATATCAAGAGTGCTTTGATAAAGTCGAAGCGATGTTAGATTTACTCAACACTTGGTATACGCCTGAGTAAATAAAAAAACGACTCGATTGAGTCGCTTTTTTATCAATCTCCCCCTTGCGAAGCAGTGTTTCTCACCTTTTCCAAAGGAGGGAACTTCCGATTTTTAACCTATGGGAAGCCCCTCTTTCATAAAGATGGGAATTCCTCACTTTTATAAAGGGAGGTTAGGAGGGATTAATTATGCCAAAATATCGTTTTTCAACGTATCCACTAAACGCTGGTTTTGCTCATCTGTACCAATGGTAATACGAAGATACTGATTAATACGTGGCTTGTTAAAGTAGCGCACAATAATGCCACGCTCACGTAATTCAGCCGCAAGCTCACCTGCATCTTTCGTTGGTAGCGTTGCGAAAATGAAGTTTGCAGCAGAAGGTAAAACCTTAAAACCAAGCTCAGAAAGCTGGGCAACCAATTTGTCACGACTTGCAATGACTTTAGCATTTTGTGCTTCAAAGTATGCTTGATCTTCAAATGACGCTACTGCTGCTGCAATTGCAAAACGATCCATTGGATATGAGTTAAAGCTGTTTTTCACTGCTTCAAGCGCAGCAATTAAATGTGTCTGAGCAATAGCAAAACCAACACGCAACCCTGCTAATGAACGTGATTTAGAAGTGGTTTGACATACCACCAAGTTTTCATATTTTTCGACCAATGCCACCGCAGATTCAGCACCAAAGTCCACATAGGCTTCATCAATGACCACAACTGAGTTCGGATTGGCTTGTAGTACTTCTTCAATAGCAGACAAACCAAGTGCAATACTGGTTGGTGCATTTGGGTTGGTAATAATAATGCCGCCATTTGGCTGCTTATAATCATCAACCACAATTTCAAAGTTGTCGTTGAGCGGTAAGATTTTAGTGTTGGCCGCAATACCAAAGAACTGACTATAAACAGGATAGAAACTATAGGTGATATCTGGGTAAAGTACTGGCAGTTCTTGTACAAAAAATGCTTTAAAGATATGTGCTAAAACTTCATCAGAACCATTACCCACAAATACGTGCTCAACAGGCACATTTTGCTGTTTAGCAATCGCTTGTTTCAGTTCAGTCGCATCAGGATCTGGATAAAGACGTAGTACATCCGCTGAGTTTGCTAACACCTTTTGTACCGCTTCCACCACTTTTGGTGACGGTGGATACGGATTTTCATTGGTATTGAGTTTTAAAATATTTTGGATTTTTGGTTGCTCACCCGGTGTGTACGGTTCCAACTCACGTACTTCAGGGCTCCAAAAACGCATTTGTTCATTTGTAATAGACATTTTTTTTCAATCTCGAATTTGGTCTCAAAAAAGGGCTGATCAATCAGCCCCCTTGTAATCTTTTAAAGAAACTTACTGATAACGGTAGCGTGCAGAACGTGCATGCGCATCTAAGTTTTCTTGTTGTGCCAAAATATCAGCCGTTTTTGCTAGTGTTTTCACACCATTTTCTGAGCACATAATTAAGCTTGAACGCTTTTGGAAATCATATACACCCAATGGAGATGAAAAACGTGCTGTACCGGATGTTGGTAACACATGGTTTGGACCTGCACAGTAATCACCGATGGCTTCAGGCGTGTAACGTCCCATGAAAATTGCACCCGCATGACGAATATCTTCCGCCATTGCTTCTGCTTCATCTAAACACAACATTAAGTGTTCAGGTGCAACTTGGTTAATCAACTCTGCACCCTCAGCACGGTCTTTCACCAAAACCAATGCACCACGGTTTTCAATTGAAGTACGAGCAATCTCAGCTTTAGGTAATGCTTCTAAGTGTTTTTCAATCCATTCACCCACCGCATTTAACAAGTCTTCGTCTGGTGTAATGAAAACAGCTTGTGCAACAGTGTCATGCTCAGCTTGTGACAATAAGTCCATTGCTAACCATTCAGCATTGTTTTCGCCTTCAGCATAAACCAAAATTTCTGAAGGGCCAGCAATCATATCAATACCGACTTGACCAAATACCGCACGTTTTGCCGCAGCAACAAAACGGTTACCTGGTCCAGTAATCTTATCAACACGCGGAATCGTTTCAGTACCATAAGCAAGTGCTGCAACCGCTTGTGCACCACCAATAGTAAATACGCGATGTACACCTGCTAAATAAGCAGCCGCTAACACCAATGGGTTTAAGTCGCCATTTGGTGCAGGTACAACCATAATAATTTCAGCAACACCCGCAACATGCGCAGGAACAGCATTCATCAATACTGATGAAGGATACGATGCTAAGCCGCCAGGTACATAAATACCCACGCGGTCAAGCGGTGTAACTTTTTGACCTAAGGTATTACCCAAAGCATCCACATACGTCCAACCATCTTGCTTTTGTGCTTGATGGAACTCACGTACACGATTTGCTGCAAGTTCTAATGCTTCACGCACTTCTGTGCTTAAACCTTCAAAAGCGGCTTTGAGTTGTTCTTGTGTCAGTTCAAGTTCAGAGAATTGATGCGCTGGATGTCGATCGAACTGTTGTGTGAGTTTTAGAACATGAGCATCACCATGCTGACGTACGTCTGCAATGATTTGATCTACGGTTTTTAAAAGTTCTGGGTCACTCACTGTCTCAAAAGCCAACAAATCAGCAAAGATTTGTTTGAAATTTTGATCTTGAGTCGATAAACGTCGCATCAATTTATCCACAATGAAAATAAAGGGAAGCTTTAGTTTACCTGTTTTATCCACTTTTGTCGGTAGCTAGTGCCGAGTATCAACATGAATTTTATTGGAAATAGCATTTGGTTAAATTGATAAATTAATTAACACATTCAAATTCTTAAAAATAAAAAAACCGCCCTTATGGACGGTCTTCTAAAGATAAAGCAAATTATGCTTTTTTCGCAGCTTCGCGTTCTTCTACAGCCTTTTCAAGCTGTGCAAGAATTGGATTCAGCAATTGCTGTTTACGCTTGAAACTTGCTTTGTTCACGATTAAACGTGAAGACACTTTGCAAATTTCTTCCAACGGCTCAAGACCATTGGCACGTAAGGTGTTACCTGTATCGACTACGTCGACAATGTAATCACCCAAACCAACCAAAGGGGCAAGCTCCATTGAACCGTAAAGCTTAATAACATCAACTTGCTCACCTAAGCTTGCATAGTATTGACGGGTTAAATTTACGTACTTGGTGGCAATTTTTAAGCGACCATTTGGACGAACCATACCCACTTTGCCTGCTGTCATTAACTTACAATTGGCAATTTTCAAATCTAATGGTTCATAAACGTTTTGAGCGCCATGCTCCATCAAAACATCTTTACCCGCAACACCAATATCTGCTGCACCATTTTCAACATAAGTCGGTACATCAGAAGCACGTAAAATTAAAATACGCACTTGTTTATGAGTTGTCGGGAAAATTAACTTACGAGATTTATCCGGATCTTCAAGTAAGTTGATGCCTGCTGTTTCCAGCAAAGGCAGTGTTTCTTTTAAGATACGTCCCTTACTTAATGCTAAAGTTAAACCATGATCAAAATTGCCCATAACGTCAAAGTTTGGATCATCGTTTCTCATATCGCTCATTAACTTACTCGCTTAATTTGGGCGCCTAAACCTTGTAACTTCGCTTCAACATCTTCATAACCGCGGTCAATATGATAAATGCGGTCAATCAATGTTTCCCCATCAGCGGCAAGTGCTGCAAGAACCAATGAGAAAGAAGCACGTAAATCCGTCGCCATTACAGGTGCAGCAGAAAGTTTTTCTACGCCTGTTACAACAGCATCATTACCTTCAACCTGAATATTGGCACCCATACGTGCTAATTCAGGTACATGCATAAAACGATTTTCAAAAATCGTTTCTGAAATTGTCGCAAAACCACGACTAATCGCATTGACTGCCATCAATTGTGCTTGCATATCTGTTGGAAATTCTGGGTGCGGCAATGTCTGGAAACTGACAGCTTTAGGACGTTTACCCATCATGTCGAGTTCAATCCAATCCTCACCGCGAGTGACTTCTGCGCCCATTTCTTCAAATTTATCTAAAACAGATTCGAGTAGGTTTGGATCAGTATGTGTTGTTTTGATTTTACCACCCGTGATTGCGGCAGCTGCAAGATATGAACCCGTTTCAATACGATCTGCAACAACAGCATATTCACAGCCATGAAGACTTTCAACACCAGTGACAATTAAAGTATCTGTATCTAGACCTTCAATTTTCGCACCCATTTTGATCAGCATATTGGCAAGATCAGTTATTTCAGGTTCACGTGCTGCGTTACGAATCGTAGTAACACCATCAGCAAGCACAGCGGCAGTTAGAATATTCTCTGTACCACCGACAGTGACCATATCAAATACAACTTCGCCGCCTTTTAAACGACCGTCCACTTTTGCATGCACATAACCTGCTTCAACTTCAATCTCAGCACCTAGAGCTTCTAGTGCTTTAAGATGTTGATCAACAGGACGAGAGCCAATCGCACAACCACCTGGAAGTGAAACTTTTGCACTACCATAGCGCGCCAACAATGGGCCTAGCACCAAAATAGATGCGCGCATGGTTTTAACTAATTCGTAAGGTGCAAATTGGTTATCAAGCGTAGAAATATCTGCTTTAACAGTATCACCTTCATAACTAATTTGAACACCAAGACCAGCGATCAGTTTGACCAATGTATTGACATCTTTTAGATTTGGAACATTCGTCAAGGTAATAGGCGTATCCGCGAGAATTGTTGCAGCAAGTAGTGGCAACGCAGCATTTTTCGCACCAGATATGCGCACTTCACCTTCGAGCTTTGTGCCGCCTTGAATCAGAAATTTATCCATTAATTATTAAGCTCCGAATAAGCTTGCTTTGCGCCATTCTTCTTTGGTCATTGCGCGTATAGTTACTGCGTGTACTTCACCGCTGGCAATGTAGGAGTTCAAAGGTGCATAAACAGATTGTTGACGAGCAACTGGACGCTTACCTTCAAATTGATCATCGACAATACGTAGATCAAATTTGCCGCCCTGCCCACTTACTGCAACTTCAGCTTCTGGAAACGCAGCTTTTAAAATATCAGTGAGCTGTTCACTATTCATCACAAGACCCCATATAGGACTAACGGTGTAAAACCCGTCATTTTACTATAAATCTAAAAAATAATTCATTAGTCACATACATTATATATATAAAAAAAGAGGTTATAAAAAACCTCTTTTTACATTTTTATGTATTATGCCGTTAGAGGCACATAGATCAACTGCATTTTTCGATGCTTATCGAGCTGCTTTTTCAATTTTTCAGAGAGCTTCTTAATAGAGGTATACATATCATCCGCACAGGCCTGGGCAAAAAACTCTGTCCCAGGTAAACGTATAATGGCTTCTGCAATGTGATTATCACTACCTTTTTTTGAACGTTTATCGATTTGATGATCTTTGGATAATTTCACCTGCATACTATTTACTTGATCCAAATGCTTGGTCATTTCAGCAAACTTTATTCTTATATTTTCTTCTATTGCTGGCGTAATTGTTAAATGATGACCACGAATTGTTATTTGCATAGCACTATTCCTCGTCTCGTTAAGGTTTGAAAGTTCAGGGCAAAACATCCTGCGCTATTACAACATCCAAATTTTAAAGCGTCAGAACATTTCAACCATTCCTAAAATAAAAGAGGTTCATTATTTCGTCATAATGAACCTCTAGAATAGTCAGATTTTAAAAATTAGATCAATACTTTTCGCTCAGATGATGATGGAATATGTAACGATTCACGATACTTGGCCACAGTACGTCGTGCCACATCAATCCCTTCTGCATTTAACATCACAGCAATTGCATTATCTGATAAAGGTTTACGTGTATTTTCTTCTGCTATCATTTTCTTAATTTTTGCACGAATAGCAGTCGATGACGCTTCACCGCCTGTAGATGTACCAACATGGCTAGAAAAGAAATATTTCAATTCAAATAAACCACGTGGTGTCAGCATATACTTATTTGTAGTGACGCGAGACACTGTAGATTCGTGCAATTCAACTTCCTCTGCAATATCACGTAAGACTAACGGGCGCATAGCCTCAGGGCCTTGTTCAAAAAAAGCACGTTGATGCTCAACAATACACGTTGCAACTTTCAGTAAGGTTTTGTGTCGTTCATCAATGCTTTTAATGAAATTCTTAGCTTCAAGCATTTGATTACGTAAATACTGATTATCATCACTGTGATCTGCACGCTTAATCATATTTGCGTAGAAAGAATTTACACGAAGTTTTGGCATTACATCTGGGTTGAGTTGCACTAACCAGTGTTCATTTTTCTTTAACACAACAACATCTGGAATTTGATAATCAGACTCTTTATCTTCAAATTCTTGACCAGGATGCGCTTTCAATGTCTTTAATAAAGAAATTGCTAATTTTAATTGTTCTGTATTTAAACCTGTTTGTTTAATTAATTTCGGTAACTCATTACTAATCAAAAGCTCATAATTCTGTAAGAGTACCAAAGCATCCTTTCGACACGGTGTATTTTCAGGCAATGTTTGTACTTGCACCATCAAACATTCCGCTAAGTTTCTTGCCCCTACACCCACAGGATCTAAGCGCTGAATATGCTTAAGTACAACCAATACTTCATCGTCTTCAACTTCTTCTTCATAGTCCATAGACTCTAAAAGATGTTGAACGGATTGTGTAATCTCCTGAATTTCACAATCTAGAAAACCTTTTGTATCCAATGAATCAATAATGCAATGTGCGATTAATTTATCGACAAGTGAAAAATGAAGTAAATTTACCTGTTCAATTAAATGTGCTTGTAAACTTTGATGCCCTTGACGATTATCTTCCCGCTCTTCAAATTCTGCAGCACCTAAACTTGTTGGCTGATGTGTATAAACATCATCCCATTCTGTATCTACAGGTAATTCATCTGGCAAATGGTCAGCATTGAGTTCATTTGTTAAATCTTTACTCTCTCTTTCTTGTTCTTGTAAATTATTTAAGCTTTCAACTGAATTTTGCTCTTCAATTTTTTCCAATAAAGGGTTGCTATCTAATTGGATCTGAATTTCTTGCTCGAGTTCCAGACTTGATAATTGTAATAAACGAATAGCTTGTTGCAACTGTGGTGTTAATGACAGGGAATTGGCAACTCTTAACCCCATAGCAAGTTTCATTAATTACATCCCCCTTATGAACCGCACTTTATAAGCAATTTTTATGCCGTTTTATTTTTTATAACATAAATAACTATTCAAAACTCATTTTTTTGTATTTTTTCTATTCTTTTTATTTATATACGTAATTATAAATTTAAAATTTCACCTTCATTTATAAATACTTAAATTTATCATTAGTTTGGATTCTTGATGAAGATATAACAATACACCAAATTTTAGAAAAACCTTTCTATCATCCCACTTTAGAAGAAGGTTTAAGAACGGCTTTGAAACATGCAAGAAGGCAGCTGAGTTCCTGATTCCTAGGTGAAATAACGCTTTGGTTTTATTCTTTTTGATTTTTATCATTTTTAAATCACGCAGATTCAAATCCCAAGTGCAACACATTTGTAGTTAGTTGAAAAAGTTAGGTGTATTCATAGAATCATTAGACTTTTTCAACTCGCAATTGGAAAGCACACAATGAAGAAATACACCCAACTTTC
>NZ_VOYM01000195.1:0-1063 GCF_013420285.1 Acinetobacter sp. YH01019 | reverse complement strand
ATGGATATTGGGTGATTGGCAACGGGTGCAGACATAAGTTGTCGTTTCTATGATCATGTTAAAGGTCTATTGCTCAGACATTTTCACGTCTATTCTAAATTAAAACACGTTGTTTTTGTACACTACCAAAAGCAGGAGGAAAATATTAAAAATGGGTGGTTTTAATAAAAAAAAAGAGATGAATAACGCTTGTTACTCATCTCTCAGATAATGGGGGGTATTGAAATAGCGTTAGAAGGACTGCTCCAGACTTTCCAGTTCCATCATCAGTTCCAGCATCTGTTCCTCGGCTGTTTCCAGTTTGGCTTTCAGCTCGGTTTGCTCATTCATCAGTTTGAGCAAATCATTTTTACGTGAGGCTTCATATAAAGCACTGTCACCCAGTAAAGTTTCAATTTCAGCCAGACGCGGCGTAACCTTTGCAATCTGTGCTTCGCATTTTTCGATATTTTTACGAATCGGGCGGCTCAGTTCCCGCTGGCGTGCCGCTTCCTTACGCTGTGCTTCTTTGTCCAGTTTGGAAATGGTTGCTTTGACTTCGACCTGAGATTTCACCGGCTCGGCTGGCTTCTGCCCGTTTTTGATCATCTCAATGCGGGCCTGACGTAACCAGTCGGCATAAGCGGTCAGATCACCGTCAAATTCACGGCATTGACCATTATGTACCAGCAGCAATTCATCACAGACACTGGCAATCAGCTGGCGTTCATGCGATACCAGCACCACAGCACCTTCAAAATCCTGCAAGGCCATGGTCAATGCATGACGCATATCCAGATCTAAATGGTTGGTCGGTTCATCCAGAATCAACACGTTTGGACGCTGCCAGACAATCAATGCCAGAGCCAGACGGGCACGTTCACCGCCTGAGAAACTTTCACTTGGCGTATCCATGCGTTCGCCGCTAAAACCAAAACTGCCCAGGAAAGAACGTAAGCTGGCTTCACTGATTTTTTTATCGGCAATACGGGCCAGCTGTAACATCGGGCTGGCATTGCCATCCAGTGCATCCATTTGGTGTTGGGCAAAGTAGCCAATATTGAGCAGTTCTGAATCTTTACGC
>NZ_VOYM01000194.1:0-1101 GCF_013420285.1 Acinetobacter sp. YH01019 | reverse complement strand
TAGGACTTACGCACTATTATTTATAGATTCTCTGTGGTAGCAGATGATTTTTATCGAGAATAAAGTCATCAATGAAGTTTTTGATAACTGGTCTAAATAATTTCTTCTGCCAACGATATACATTTTCAAAGATCCGCTCAAACTGGTTCTTTTGTATCTCGACGTAGGCCATCAAGGCTGAAAAAATATGATTCAAAATCAGTTTAGATCGTCTTACTTGAAACTTTTCAATATGACAAACCTGTTTAATCACCCGGTGATATTGCTCTATTTTCCAATGACTTGAATGTAATTCATGAAAACCCTCAAAGGACAATAAATCATCTTCATCTTGATGCACAATATAAAACCTCTGCTGTTCTTTTAACTGAGTCTTAAATAATTGTACAAAGCCAAAATCTTTGAGCCAGACCACTTGACCCTGATGGAAATTTGGCAATAAACGCAGTTGAAACCATTGTCCTTTTTCTGGGGAAACCTTACGGTTACAGTCGATACCAAACATAAATCGAATACCATATTTTCTTATGGTTTTTAGATTTCCAGTCGATGAATACCAACTATCACCTGTAATAAATTGAATCTTTGCACCCCAACTGAGTACTTCACTTAACATATCCATAAAGTAATCATTCTTGGTTTTACTTTCAGATTTGTCATAAATTCGGAAATTAATTGGAATATTTTGACCATTCTGATCTGTCGCATACAAGGTAATGAGATTAATACCCTTGACGGATCGGTGGTGTTTGCCTGACCAAAAATAGCTAACCAAGTCCATATGTTGACTATATGGTTTATCTAAAACAGTATCATCAATACTGACTATAAGTTTATTATTATCAATATGTTGAATTGCTTCTTGATATAGGTCGTGAGGTGTGTAGTCTTCACGTTCTAGAAAGCGATTTACACTATCATGCGAGATGTTATAAGTCTCGGCAAGTTGTGTGCAGCTAATAGAGTTCGGTTCTGTCATGAGAAAGCCCATATAAATGGGTAATGTACAAGTTGCTGTAGAAGCATGTTTAATTCGTCTGATCACAGATACTTTATAAAGTATTTTAATACTTTTTTGAATCCGTCAATGCGTAAGTCCTA
>NZ_VOYM01000193.1:0-1157 GCF_013420285.1 Acinetobacter sp. YH01019 | reverse complement strand
ATTATTATAGAAGCCCCCATGAATAAATCGCTCATCATTTTCGGCATCGTCAACATAACCTCGGACAGTTTCTCCGATGGAGGCCGGTATCTGGCGCCAGACGCAGCCATTGCGCAGGCGCGTAAGCTGATGGCCGAGGGGGCAGATGTGATCGACCTCGGTCCGGCATCCAGCAATCCCGACGCCGCGCCTGTTTCGTCCGACACAGAAATCGCGCGTATCGCGCCGGTGCTGGACGCGCTCAAGGCAGATGGCATTCCCGTCTCGCTCGACAGTTATCAACCCGCGACGCAAGCCTATGCCTTGTCGCGTGGTGTGGCCTATCTCAATGATATTCGCGGTTTTCCAGACGCTGCGTTCTATCCGCAATTGGCGAAATCATCTGCCAAACTCGTCGTTATGCATTCGGTGCAAGACGGGCAGGCAGATCGGCGCGAGGCACCCGCTGGCGACATCATGGATCACATTGCGGCGTTCTTTGACGCGCGCATCGCGGCGCTGACGGGTGCCGGTATCAAACGCAACCGCCTTGTCCTTGATCCCGGCATGGGGTTTTTTCTGGGGGCTGCTCCCGAAACCTCGCTCTCGGTGCTGGCGCGGTTCGATGAATTGCGGCTGCGCTTCGATTTGCCGGTGCTTCTGTCTGTTTCGCGCAAATCCTTTCTGCGCGCGCTCACAGGCCGTGGTCCGGGGGATGTCGGGGCCGCGACACTCGCTGCAGAGCTTGCCGCCGCCGCAGGTGGAGCTGACTTCATCCGCACACACGAGCCGCGCCCCTTGCGCGACGGGCTGGCGGTATTGGCGGCGCTGAAAGAAACCGCAAGAATTCGTTAACTGCACATTCGGGATATTTCTCTATATTCGCGGTTCAGCAGGCATGTCCCCTTTGAGGGCGACCCGACGACAGGATAATCGACCTTATGGTGCGCAAATATTTCGGCACAGACGGTATTCGTGGCAAAGCCAACGAAGGCGCGATGACGGCGGAAACCGCCTTGCGCGTCGGCATGGCGGCTGGCCGTGTCTTTCGTCGCGGTGACCACCGCCATCGTGTCGTGATCGGCAAGGATACGCGCCTGTCGGGCTATATGCTTGAACCCGCGCTCACAGCCGGTTTCACCTCGATGGGCATGGACGTATTCCTTTTTGGCCCGCTG
>NZ_VOYM01000019.1:0-47327 GCF_013420285.1 Acinetobacter sp. YH01019 | reverse complement strand
TGATGCCATTTTTCTTTATACTGTCACTGAGGCAGGTTGGACATTTGATTTCTAGAGTTATTTGCATTTCTCTATTTTATCAAAATTCAACCTGCTTTTTTTTAGCATACTTTTTGATACACCACCAAAAACTCATCTTCTTATACGCTTATGTCATTCTTGTTAAACTTAAAGTAAGCCAATTCATCAAGACAATACATTGCATTTTTTGTAAATTGAATTCCGGACCAATTATTTTATGACCAAAAAAAATCCCTCATGGTGAGGGATTTTTTCTTTATCGAGGCAATGGAATATATTGCGAATCACTATTTTGATTTTGTAACTTTCTCTCGCCAACCTGCACAGGCAATGTCATTGCTTTCCCATCACGTTCAAGGTCAATTTGCATTGTGCTTAATGGTGCTTGCTGAGCGACGTAGTTAATCAAATGCGATGTTGATGTAATCAACTCATTATTCACTTTTATGATTTTATCGCTACGTTTTAAACCAGCTTTAGCCGCAGGCCCATCACGAATTACATCAGCAACAACTACACCATTTACACGCGGATCTAAAATATTTTCTTGCTGGATTGGCAGCAAACTAATTCCCAACCAACCACGTACCACACGTCCATCTTTGAGAATAGAGTTAAGTACTTGCTGACACACTTTGGCTGGAATGGCGAAACCAATTCCAAGTGAACCACCTGATTGTGAGAAAATTGCGGTATTTACACCAATTAAATTCCCCGCAACATCAATCAATGCGCCACCTGAATTACCAGGGTTAATCGCGGCATCAGTTTGGATGAAGTCCTCATAGGTATTAATACCCAAATCAGAACGACCTGTTGCTGAAATAATCCCTTGTGTAACCGTCTGACCTACACCAAATGGATTACCAATAGCTAGTACTACATCACCCACTTCATTACCACTAAGCTTAAATGGCAAGACAGGTAATTGATCCATCTCAATTTTAATCACAGCCAAATCAGTATCTGGGTCTGTCCCAACGACTCTAGCTTCTGCTCTACGACCATCATGTAACGCAACAACAATCTGTTCTGCCTGTGCAATCACATGATTATTAGTCAAGATATAACCATCAGGGCGTACAATGACACCTGAACCAAGACTATTTTCATTTTGATTACTTTGATCAGGGATTTGATTGCCAAAAAATTCGCGATAGACAGGATCATTTAACAATGGATGATCAAGCTGTTTTACTTTTTGCGTCGTAAAAATATTAACCACTGCTGGTGCTGCAACTTTTACTGCCGCACTATATGACACAACTCCACCTGTACGCGAAGTATTGATTAAGGGTTCAACCTTTTCAGCAGGCATTTTTACCCCATCTGGTGCGACAGGTGCTTTAGGCTTTTGAATCTGTTGCCAAGTCAAAAAACCAATTATCACCAGTATCAATAACACCCAAGGTAACCATGTAAAGGTCCGGCGCACTTCTTTATCCTCTAAAAGTTTTATAATTCATTGATGACTAAATAATTTATACAGTATTGTAATGTAATATTTTCGACAAACTTAAAAATAAACACAGAGATTTGTGATTCTTTAGTTACAATTTAAATAATGTTTAATTTTGACCTATTGTATTTTAGATTTTGAGAAAAATATGGCTCAGTTAAGTGAAATTATTCAGTGGTGTGATACCACTTTAAAAGCACATGAATTTAAAGATTATGCACCCAATGGCTTACAAATTGAAGGTCGCCATGAAGTGAAAAAAATTTTATGCGCTGTAACAGCCTCACAAAGTGCTATTGAAGCTGCCATTTCCGCTGGTGCAGATCTATTATTGGTCCACCATGGCTATTTTTGGAAAGGCGAAGCGTATCCAATTACAGGCATGCGTGGTAGACGGATTAAAAGCCTCATCCAAAATGATATTTCGTTAGTGGGTTATCATTTGCCATTAGATAGCCATCCGACACTCGGTAATAATGCAGCAATTGCAGATATACTTGAACTTGAAAAATTTGAAGCACTAGATCCAACTGAGCGTAATCCAATTGGTAATATTGGCTATTTAAAAAATGCTATGACACCTGAAGCATTTAAAGCGTATGTGTCAGAACGTTTAGGCTTTGATGCGCTCCATTTACCTGCACAGAAAAATACGATTCAAAAAGTCGGCTTCTGTACCGGTGGCGCTCAAGACTATATTGCTAAAGCAGCTGCTCTTGACTGCGATGCCTATATCTCAGGTGAAGTGAGTGAGCGTACTTTTTACGAAGCTGAAGAATTAAATGTACATTATTATGCATGTGGACACCACGCAACAGAAAGATATGGCGTGCAACGACTCGCAAAAGCTATTTCAGAACAGTTCAATATTGAGTATAGTTATTTCGAATTAAACAACCCGATTTAATTTAAATCGTCTTGGTCTTTGACTCTGCCCTTATACGTATATTTTCAGGCTTTATTCTGTATTGTTATTTATAAGCAATGCGCATTTTAATGCAAGAATCTATTACAATAACGGCACTTAATGTCAAAACCCAGCAAAATGCAAGGAATTGAAAACATGACAACGATTACTTTACCAGCGTTACCTTACGGTTACGAAGATCTTGCTCCGCACATCAGCAAAGAAACTTTAGAATACCATCATGACAAACACCACAACACTTATGTGGTTAACCTGAACAACCTAATTAAAGGCACTGACCTTGAAGGTAAAACTTTAGAAGAAATCATCACTGCTGTTGCTGGCGATGCTTCTAAAGCGGGCGTATTCAACAACGCGGCTCAAGTTTGGAACCACACTTTCTACTGGAACTGTATGGCTAAAAACGGCGGCGGTAAAGCAACTGGTGCTTTAGCTGCTAAAATCGACGAAGCTTTCGGTTCTTATGAAAAATTCGCTGAAGAATTTGCTGCAGCTGCAACAACTCAATTCGGTTCAGGTTGGGCTTGGTTAGTTGCTGACGAAGTAAACGGTAACCTTTCTATCCTTAAAACTTCTAACGCCGACACTCCACTTGCTCACGGTAAAGTTGCTGTGTTGACTATCGATGTTTGGGAACACGCTTACTACATCGACTTCCGTAACGCTCGTCCTAAATACATCTCTACTTTCTTAGAAAGCCTAGTGAACTGGGACTATGCTAACGCTAAATATGCAGGTCAAGCTGCTGGCGTTGAAAAATAAGTTTTAAAACTTATTTGAAAGTCTGAAAAATCACCCTTTCTGGGTGATTTTTTATGCATGCAGAAAACAAACAAAATACTGTTTTTAATTTTTATACGCTTGCCTCAGTCATTTCTTACTTAATGATCACATCCGAAAAAATATGTTCTTTTGATTCTGCCGAATAATTCAGCGCTCAAAATCAAAGAATAATCAATATATAAACAAATATTTAGAGTTTGACTAATATTGAAACATTTAACGTAATTTTCTTATAAATATGCTTGACCACATTTATATTCATCCCTAGAATGCGCATCAGATTCTCCAATAGCTCAGTCGGTAGAGCGACGGACTGTTAATCCGCAGGTCCCTGGTTCGAGCCCAGGTTGGAGAGCCATCTATTCTTCCATAGCTCAGTCGGTAGAGCGACGGACTGTTAATCCGCAGGTCCCTGGTTCGAGCCCAGGTGGAAGAGCCAGATTCTAAAAACCCACTCATTATGAAGTGGGTTTTTTATTGCTTTCACTTTCGCTATTTATATAGGTCATTCACTATATTTAAGTTTAATAAAAAGAGTTTAAATTCCTCAAATAAAAGTCAACCAGACTAGATTACACAGCACATTTTCAATATTCAGCCTATTTTTAAGCCATTTAATTTAACTTTTTCAATTATTTCTAGAAACATCCTTGACCCTTCTACAATTGCTCTCTAAAATGCGTCTCAGATTCTCCAATAGCTCAGTCGGTAGAGCGACGGACTGTTAATCCGCAGGTCCCTGGTTCGAGCCCAGGTTGGAGAGCCAAATACTAAAAAGCTCACGCATTATGACGTGGGCTTTTTTTTGTTCCAACTTCCAGTATTTACTTTAAAAATTACCTAACCCTTCCCTATTAGAAACGGCCAATCTGATGATTCCATCCTGCTTGATTTAAAACTCACCTCAATGAATTACCTGAATTGCTCTCTAAATCTGTTACTGAATATACAATTCTTTGAAACATGTTTATTTTTAGCGCAGTCAACATTAAAAGTGGCATTTTTTACAATTGTTGCTTGACCTGACTGCATTTGGCTCATAGAATGCGTGCAGATTCTCCAATAGCTCAGTCGGTAGAGCGACGGACTGTTAATCCGCAGGTCCCTGGTTCGAGCCCAGGTTGGAGAGCCAAATACTAAAAAGCCCACGCATTATGACGTGGGCTTTTTTCTTATGTGAAGTAACATTGCGTGTTAGATTTAAGTCAGTTTATTTTTTTCGTGATTGGCTGCATGGCAACTCTTGCCCTCGGCTGCTTAATATTTCCCAAATTATTTTTACGCAAGCAAAAATTCTTTGCCAAGCGTGTCATCACACCATTTGAAAGTAAAATGTTTCATCGCTTAAATGAAGCATTTCCTGAATATTATGTGTTAGCACAAGTGGCTTTTAGTGCCCTCATTACCAATCAAAATTATAAAATTCGCAACCGCTTTAACCGCAAAGTAACCGACTTTGTCATTTTAGATAAAACCTATAATGTACTTGTCATTATTGAACTCGATGATCCCAGCCATATTGGTAAAGAAAAAGAAGATGCTGACCGCGATGAAATGCTTGAGGAAGCCGGTTATCGAGTCCTGCGCTATACCAGTATTCCAAGTGCCCATACACTAAGACAAGACATCAAATAAAGTACCCTCAAGCTATAAATAAAGAAACCAGTAAAACATTACTGGTTTTTTTATTTTGGTGTATTCATTAATTTACATTGAAATTATTGAGCATCAGCCGCTTGAGATGCCAATACTTCTGACACTGCTTGATCAGCTTCGGCTGCCAAGGCCGCATCTTCAGCTTCACGCGCTTTGATTCTCTCAATCATTTCAGCTTGTTGTTGCTTATATTTTTCCTGATTTTTTGCATCACTATTTACCGCTAGAAAAGCCATGCTGACCAAAAATATTGGAATGAGCAACCCCAATGCCATCAGGATTATCATCTTTTTAGTGTTAGGTTTTGGCTTCACTTCAGACATAGTATTCAATTCGATCAACTTAAATATCGCACACAATATAGCAAAGATTGAAATTCTCTCAAGTCTTGCACCAGTTATTACGCTCTACAAAATTCATAAAGAAAAGCCCAGGCAGTTGCTCAGGCTTTTATTTTGTCATTTTCGCTTATTCGAGCGTCGATATTCATTGCTATTTTGATGCTGGCATATGTTCTTTAATAAATGCGACCAACATAGCATTACGTTGTACAATTGCCTGTGTATGAGTTGCTCCCGGCACCAATTCAAAAGTTACATCCGTCTTCAAATTAGTTTTTAAATGATCCGCCAGTGCTTGTGTTACCTGATACGGCACAGCAGTATCCAACTCGCCTTGAATAATTAAAACAGGTTTATCAATATGACGTGTTGCTGGCTGATTCACGGTTAAAAACTTAGCAATCGTAGAATTGGTTAAGAAATCTGCTGTTAGACCTGGATAGTCAGCAGCTGTTTTACCTGCATTATTTGCAACATAATTATTAATGTCATTTTCAAATTCTTTCATTAATGGATCAAGACATAGACCATTTTCACCTGTAGTTCCTTCAGCTTTAGCAACCCATGGTTGTGAGCGCTGCTCAAAAATCGAATTGTAGTCAAAACGTGGTTCATAAGCCTTAATGCCGACCGCCACATAAGCTGCATAAGCAAGAAGTTCAGAATAAACTTTTGCTGCTGTACCTTTAGCAACACCACTACCTTGAATATTTTCAGCAGCGGCTAACCTTGTAATCGCTGTAGGTGCAATTTCCGAAATAATGTAGCCCAAACTTGATGCAGGAGCACCTGCAACAGCACCTTTATAACGGCTGTTTCCATTTTCAAACTCAGCTGTACCTAAAGATGCATGTCCACCCTGAGACTGGCCTACAGACATCCAATCTCCTTGCATCTTATTACCTAAATGTTGCTGTAATGCTTTCACTGCATATTGAGCAGACTTTGCAGCACTTTCTAAGTTTAGATAAGGATGAATCCCCTGCGTGCCCAATCCTTCATAGTCAGGAGCCAATACTACATAACCTTCTTTTAACAAACTCTCTGCCATGGCTTTAAAACGTGGGTTCAATGCATTTAAGCTTGGCGCACAACTATCTCCACTTCCAACTGTGCCATGCTCCCAAACTACTACCCGCCATCCATCTGCTGGCATTGGAGTACTTGGATAAAATACCATCGCAGTCGCTTTAGCACGTTTATTTAACACATTTTGCATGTTATAGCTCATAACACGAACTTGGCTAACATAGTCTATTGTATCTTGCTGATAAGCCTTATCTGAAAGGTAATATTGATTAAAACTAAACTCGGAATGATCATCATTTCCGCCACAGGCTGATAGCAATAAGACAGATGAACATAAAACCGCTAATAAACTTTTCTTAAGATTTTTTTGCATGATTTAATTCCTTTATTCTTATTCCATTAATCTCGACCGAGATACAATCCAATTAAGCATAAAAAAAAGCGCTCGGATAGAGCGCTTTATTTCAATTTATAATTATCGGATTAACAACACTATAAATTCTGTGCAGCCACAATTCCCACAAAAATCATTACACCCACCCAACGGTTATGTAAAAAGGTTTTAAAGCAGCGCATTGGCACTCTATCTTTGGTTTGTGTCCATTGGTAAATAAAGTCCACAGCTACAGCAAGCAATGCAATTAAACCAAATGGGAAAAATAAGTTTTCAATATATAAGGCAGAGCCAATTAATAACAGACTGACAACTTGAAGTAATGAAATGATTTCAATATCAAAACGACCAAATAATATAGCAGTCGATTTCACTCCAATTTTTAGATCATATTCACGGTCTGTGATCGCATATTGAGTGTCATATGCCACCGTCCAGGCCAAATTACCAAAATAGAGCAACCAACACGTTAAGTCTGGTGTTTGCCCTACTGCGGTATAGGCCATAGGGATTGACCATGAAAATGCAGCCCCCAAAAATACTTGTGGTAAATGCGTATAGCGCTTCATAAACGGATAGATAAACGCTAAAAACAAGGCACCAAACGACCAATAGAAGGTTTCAATCGGCAAGAAAAATAACGTGCATGCGCTTACGAGGACTAAAATAAGGAAAACATAAATAGCTTCTTTAGCGCTAATTACGCCTGTCGCTAGAGGACGAGTTTTGGTTCGTTCAACTGCGCCATCAACTTTACGATCTGCAAAATCGTTAATTGCACAACCTGCTGCCCGCATACAAATTGTACCGATAATCATTGGTATTAGAATCGCGAGAGATGGCATTCCTTGATTGGCAATCCAAAGTGCCCACATGGTGGGCCAAAAAACCAACTCTGTGCCAATTGGCTTATCAAAACGACACAAATAATAATATGCTTCTAAGCGTTCACGCCAAGTAATTTGCTGTACCGTTGCCATGCCTGTCCTTATCCAATCTTATTTAGGCTGCTGAATGTATTGTTCAAACGCAGGTAAAAATGTCTCTTGAACAATGAATTTACAGCCATGCCAAGTATAACAGCTCTGACGTGTCCAACCATCTTCAAGCCACAGTACTCGTCGCTCACATGCAGGATTTGTACGCTGAAATAAAAACCAGCCAATCGGCTTCGTACCAATATGTTTAAAAATTCGTGCGCGCTGATTTAAACTTAAAATAGGAAATATAGATTTTGCTTTTACCCAAGGCTGTTTTTGATTGCCATAAAGATAACTTTCACGCACCCATGAGGTATGCTGAATAGGCATTTTCATCCACTGCGCATCGCGTCGATTTAAACGCTGATAATGTTCTTTTAAAGGCTCAACTTGAAATGTTCCACCTGCTAAATCTGTCAATTGCTGTGTCAAAGACCCAGAAGCGTAGAGCCAAAGTTTTAAAGCTTCTGGTATCTGTTGTTGTAATTGAAGTTTCGCTGCGGTCTGCATAACCCTTGCCTTTATAAAACCAACATTATCAATGCATTTATGCATCAAGTTGATTATACACAGGCCCTTGCCTTTTGACGGGCAGATTTACAGCCATTTATGTTAATGTAAGAGATCCACTCAGTTAAATTCAAAAACCCTAAACTAAAATCATCAACCTTATTCATGACAACACAAATATTTTAATAATGACAAAGAATCAGACAACACTTAAACAATCTCTAAAAAATTTACTCAGTCTAGTGAGCTTATTTACCTTATGCACAATGACCCAAGCCAAAGAGCTCGCACTTAGTTTTGATGATGGAGTTAATCCACAGCAAAACTCTAAAGCAGTCCAAATTAATCAACAGATTTTAGATCAACTTGCAGAACATCAAATTAAATCAATTGTATTTCCAAGCCTCGTTAAATTTGGTGACTATCAAGGCAAACAACTGATTGCGAATTGGGGGAAAGCGGGACATCTGATTGGTAATCATAGCGCATTACATCAAAACCTAAATAAACCTGATACCACCACGCAAGCGTATATTCAAAGCATTCAGGATGCTGACCTTATACTTAATACACTACCTCGATACAAACGTATTTATCGCTATCCTTTCTTAAAAGAAGGCGAAACCGTCGAAAAACGTGACGCAGTATATCAATGGCTTAAAAACAACCAATACGCATTGGGCGGTGTCAGCATTGATGCTAGCGATTGGTTTTATAATCGTAAATATTTGCAATATGCCACACTAGCCGACACAGAAAAATTACTGCGCTTAAAACAAGCTTATATTTGGCATTTATTAAACCGTGCAGAATATTATGATCAGCTCGCAGTCCAAACCCTACAACGCTCACCAAAACATGTCTTACTGCTACACGTAAATCAAATTAATGCAGCCTTTTTATCGGATGTTGTCACGGCATTTAAACAGCATGGTTGGACATTTATCCCTACTGAACAAGCATTTGGTGAGCCAATTTATTCATTGCAAAGTCTTAACATCCCAGCTGGTGAAAGTGTAATTTGGTCGCTTGCTAAAACTCAAGGAAAGGAATTACGCTACCCTGCTGAAGATGCGCCTTATGAAATCGAAAATTTAAAACAATACCAATTAGATTAGGTCTTCAAGTTCTGCTTTAGGCATTATCCGTCTTGGCAATCACTTCATATTTACCTTGAGGCGTTTTTATCAAAACCAATCCCTCAGCACTGATATAAAAGCATTTTGGATAATCAAAGTCTAGAGCGAGTTCTGGATTTTTTAGCGCAACGAATTCTGCCTGCTTATAGCCTTCCACAGTGCGGCCGACCTCAACATAAGTGACTTCAGAAAAATTCATTTTAAAGCCTTTGTCATGATCTTTAGGATCAATCCATGGATAAAAGCTGGTATGTTTTTTACGTTGCGCCATAATATTTACAATAAGAAGTTTCAAAAACAATGATACAAAAAAACCCGCTACAAGAGCGGGTTTTTTAAAGCTTAAATTCAGATCAGAATTATAGGCTGTAGTACATGTCAAACTCAACTGGGTGAGTCGTCGTGTTAAGACGACGTACTTCTTCAGTTTTAAGTTCGATATAGGCATCAAGCATTTCTTGAGTGAATACGCCGCCTTTTAACAAGTAGTCGTGATCCGCTTCAAGTGCTTCAAGTGCCATTTCTAGGCTATGAGCAACTGTTGGGATTTTCGCTTCTTCTTCAGGAGGAAGGTCATACAAGTTTTTGTCAGCAGCTTCACCTGGGTGGATCTTGTTTTGAATACCGTCAAGACCAGCCATCAACAATGCTGCAAAACCTAAGTACGGGTTCATCATTGGATCTGGGAAACGTGCTTCAATACGCTTGCCTTTAGGGCTAGAAACGTAAGGGATACGGATAGAAGCTGAACGGTTACGTGCTGAGTAAGCAAGCATAATCGGCGCTTCATAATGCGGAACCAAACGCTTGTACGAGTTTGTAGAAGGGTTTGTGATTGCATTCAATGAACGAGCATGTTTGATCACACCGCCAATGAAGTAAAGCGCCATTTCTGACAAGCCTGCATATTCATCACCAGCAAACAGGTTCTTGCCATCTTTAGAGATCGACATGTGAACGTGCATACCAGAACCGTTATCACCAACCATTGGTTTAGGCATGAAAGTCGCAGTTTTAGCATATTGGTGCGCAACGTTCCAAACAGCATATTTAAACTGTTGAACTTCATCCGCTTTACGAACCATCGTATTGAAGCTAACACCAATTTCAAGCTGGCAAGATGCAACTTCGTGGTGATGTACTTCTACACGGCCTGGGCCCATGATGTCTTCAATTTTTGCACACATTTCTGCACGCATATCTTGTGAAGAATCAACAGGTGGTACTGGGAAGTAACCGCCTTTAACACGTGGACGGTGACCTGAGTTACCAGCTTCGTAATCTTTACCGGTAGACCAAGCAGCTTCTTCAGCGATCAATGTGTGGCGAGCGCCAGACATGTCGATGTCCCATTTCACTTCGTCAAATACGAAGAACTCTGGTTCTGGACCGAAGAATGCAGTATCACCGATACCAGTTGATTTTAGATACTCTTCTGCACGGCGAGCGATCGAGCGAGGGTCACGTTCATAACCTTGGCCAGTAGATGGTTCGATTACGTCACACGTTACCACTACAGTCGGTTCAGCAAAGAACGGATCAAGGAAGCAAGTTTCAGCATCTGGGCGAAGGATCATGTCAGACGCTTCGATACCTTTCCAACCAGCGATTGACGAACCGTCAAACATTTTGCCGTCTTCAAACGTATCTTCGTCAATTGTATCTGCTGGGTAAGTTACGTGCTGCTCTTTACCCTTAGTGTCCGTGAAACGAAAATCGACCCATTTTGCGCCACTTTCTTGGATGAGTTGAAGGACCTTGTTCGCCATGCTCATTTTGCTCCGATGATTTTTTTGTGCACACTCAAGTGCGTGTTAGTAGTTGGTAGTTATTAAGCAATTACCGTACCAACTTTAAAAAGCAAAGTTAAAATATTGAATTCCTTATCAGAATAGAAGATTTACACCCCTCACTTTGAGGCTATTATACTGTGTGTAACAGTAAATGCACCATATTCAACCACTCTTCATCGCATTTGTTTAAAAAGAATATGCCGATGTATCAAAATGGTGCGCACCATTTTGATGCTTGTTTGTTTTGAGTGAAAATACAAATTTGTAAAGTAAAACACTTTATTTTTTGATACTCATTCTCAATAAATGCTAATTCTTATATAAACTAGTTACTTAATAGATTTATCACATGTAATTAATCAATTTAAGCGACTATAAAAGATCCTAATTGAGCAAAAATATATTGAATAAATGCTTATTTAACCCCCCCAATAGCCCTATTTATCGCATCTTCATTCATTAAGTTCAGTTAAAAAATATGCTCCATTTTGGTGATTTTGCTTCAAAACAACACATCTTTTATCATAAGTATTAGACATTCTTTTAGTTAGTTACTTACTTTATTTTTTATATTTTATTTCTATATGTTTAAAATTCACACTTGTACTCTATTTTCACTTTAATTCAGCCAGCTAATTTTCCTATCCTTTGCATTCACAATAAGACACAAACACAATGTTCAAAGCAGCTCTGAGAAATTGTTCAGCAGAAAATGTATATTTTTTGCTATGATTGCAGAACTTCTAAATTTTTAGCTATTTAGCATGCCTAAATAACAGCATCATTTAGGTTGATGTAAAAAATTTAGAAGCTATTCGGACTTACTAAAGCACAGTTAAGTGCATAAATTTCAAAGGTTAAAACGCTCATGCTTTTGATGATCGACAACTATGACTCTTTTACCTACAACATCGTTCAATATTTTGGCGAGTTAAATCAGGAAGTAAAAGTAGTACGTAATGATGCCGTGACATTGGAAGATATCGAACGATGGCAACCGAAGTATTTAGTCATTGGCCCTGGCCCTTGCTCACCTTCTGAGGCAGGCATTTCTATTCCTGCAATTCAGCATTTCGCTGGCAAAATTCCTTTACTTGGTGTTTGTCTTGGACATCAAGCCATTGGGCAAGCATTTGGTGGTGAGATTATTCGCGCTAAAAAAGTGATGCATGGTCGTTTATCAGACATGTATCACAGCGATAAAGGTATTTTCAGCAACCTCCCTTCTCCATTCGCAGCAACACGCTATCATTCTTTAGTGATAGATCAAGCAACTCTGCCAGAATGCTTAGAAGTCACTTGCTGGACCAATGAAGATGACGGCTCTATGGAAGAAATCATGGGTGTAAAACATAAGACATTGCCTGTTGAAGGCGTGCAGTTTCACCCTGAATCCATTTTGAGTCAGCATGGTCATCAAATCTTTAAAAACTTCTTAGAAATTTACGCGTAATTCGGTGCGAAACAATTATGAATATTCAACAAGCTTTAAATAACATCACTAAAAATATTGAGCTTACTCAACCACAAATGGAAGAGGTTATGCGCACGATTATGCAAGGTGAAGCAAGCCCTGCACAAATTGGCGCATTAATGATGGGCTTACGTTTAAAAGGTGAAAGTATTGACGAAATTACGGCCGCTGCACGTGTGATGCGTGAGTTTGCGATTAAAATTGATGTCAGTGATCTGCCACATTTGGTGGATATTGTCGGTACAGGTGGCGATGGCCAAAACTTATTTAACGTTTCAACTGCGTCAAGTTTTGTCGTTGCAGCTGCGGGTGCAACCATTGCTAAACATGGTGGCCGTGGCGTGTCTTCAAAATCAGGTTCCTCTGATCTGCTTGAACAAGCCGGCATTAATCTCGACCTAAGCATGGAACAAACAGAACGCTGCATCCGTGAAATGGGGGTCGGTTTCTTGTTTGCGCCAAATCATCATAAAGCAATGAAATATGCTGCTGGCCCACGTAAGGAACTCGGTTTCCGTAGCATTTTCAACTTACTTGGCCCGCTTACGAATCCGGCTGGAGTAAAACGCTTTGTCATTGGTGTGTTTTCAAATGAGTTATGTCGCCCTATGGCTGAAGTGTTGAAACAACTCGGTGCTGAACATGTCATGGTGGTTCATTCGCGTGATGGTTTAGATGAAATTAGCCTTGCCTCAGCAACTTATGTGGCTGAACTTAAAGATGGTGAAATCACAGAATGGGAAATTCAACCTGAAAATGTTGATATTGAATCGCAAACTTTAACCGGTTTGTCTGTCGATAGCTCAGCAGAAAGTTTGACACTAATTAAAGATGCTCTAGGCAAGAAAAAATCAGCACTCGGTGAAAAAGCGGCAAATATGATTGCGCTGAATGCAGGCGCAGGCATTTATGTTTCAGGTTTAACCAAAAGCTATAAACAAGGTGTTGCATTAGCACATGACATTATCTATGGCGGTCAAGCCTTAGAAAAAATGGGCATTTTGTCTGAATTTACTAAAACTTTAAAAGAATACGAAGCTTAAGATTAGGACACAGATCATGGTAGATATCGCAAATACAATTTTGGGTAAAATTGTAGACCGTAAACAAGAAGAATTTGCTGCCCGTCTTAAGCAACGCAGTTATAAAGATGTTGAAGAACTTGCTCAAGCAGCAACACCTCTACGTGGCTTTGCTGAAAGCCTCCGTTCAAAACGTCCTGGTGTCATTGCTGAGATTAAAAAGGCATCTCCGTCTAAAGGCATTATTCGTGAAAACTTCAACCCTGCTGAAATTGCACAGCAATATCAAGACGCAGGTGCGGCATGTTTATCTGTATTAACTGATGTCGATTTTTTCCAAGGTGCTGATGAAAACATTCAGATCGCACGTTCGCACTGTGACTTGCCAGCCCTGCGCAAAGACTTTTTGATTGACCCTTATGGTGTGATTGAAGCACGTGCATTACATGCTGACTGTATTCTTTTAATTGTGGCTTGTTTATCAGATCAGCAATTGGAAGAAATGTCTAAAACAGCTTTTGAGCATAACTTAGATGTATTGGTTGAAGTGCATGATGAAGATGAGCTGGAACGTGCTTTAAAACTTTCAGATCGTTGCTTGTTGGGTGTGAATAACCGTAATTTAAAAACATTTGATGTGGATTTAAATACATCTTTACGTTTGAAAAAGTTACTTGAGCCTTCTCGCCTACTTGTAACAGAAAGCGGTATTGCAACACCTACTGATGTCGCAATGATGCAGGAACATGACATTCATGCCTTCTTGGTAGGTGAAAGTTTTATGAAGCAGCCTCGCCCTGATCAGGCATTTAAAGAGTTGTTTGGTACACCAAAGACTGTTTAATCTTCGATTAAGTTCAGGGTGATGTTTCTCCCTGAACTTTTATTCAGCCTAAATTTAAAATATTCATCAACATCTAATTGCAATATCAAAAGTCAAAATCATAAATACTTGATGCTCGTTTACTATTCGTTATAAACCATGGCATGAAAAAAATTCTACTTTTTGATTTAGACCAAACCATTTTAAATCGCGATGAATCACTCTATAGATTTCTGAATTGGCAGATTAATTTCTTGCAACTGATTCCACAGAATTCTAAACAAAAATTTATACAGCGATTTATTGAACTTGATGATCATGGACGAGTTTGGAAAGATCAGGTTTATCATCAATTAAGTATTGAATTCAACTTTACAAAATATACTGTAAATGAACTGCTCACCATTTATATTAATGATTTTAATGAATTTTCTGTTGCTTTCGAGCATGCAGAAATCACTATTAAACAATTATACCAAAATGGATATAAATTAGGATTGATATCCAATGGTCGATCACCCTTTCAAGAGCATAATTTTTACGCTTTAGGACTAAGTGAATATTTTTCTGGGATTTTTGTATCTGAAGCTCTACAGATGAGAAAGCCTCAACCTGAAATTTTTCTCTACGTCTGCACACAGTTTGATTGTAATCCATCAGATTGTATTTTTATTGGAGACAATCCAATTGCAGATATTGCCGGTGCAAAAAATGTAGGAATGTGCACGATCTTTTTCAATTCAAATAACCAACAAAATTGCTTTATCGCTGACGAACAATTTCAATATTTTTACGATTTAGAGACTGCCATACGCCGTATCGAGAATAATTAACCCACATTTTTTAACAGATCTAATAACCAACTGTTCACTTATACAAATTCAATTTTATTTATTCGCTATTTATAAAATGCATTGAATCCATTTCAGTTCAAATTATGGCTATTTCAAGCTATAATTTATCTACATTTTTGCCGTTTTTTTTATTGTTTAAATATGAGCAAACACGATTCTTCGCTCTCTAAAGATCAATTCAATTTATTGAAAGCCTTTAAAAAGCAAATCACGAATCCACATTCTACTGCCCTAGCGAAGCATGTTGAGCCAAAAGCCAAAACTGTTGAGCAAGAGCAGGAAGATGACTTAGCTTTATTTCAAAAGCAAATGCAAGGTGTCCAAAAAATGGATGCAGGCAATATTGCAAAAATAGATAAAGTTGGCCGTAAGAAACCCGATGCGCAAACGTTGGCTAAACGAGCTGCGGCTATAGGTCCAATGGAAACTGATGATGCTTTGTTGTCAGATACCCAAGCAATGCTCAACCCTGTGGCGAGCCAAGCGGCTTTAAGCTATCGCATTGCAACTTTGCAGCACAAAGTTTTTGAAGATTTAAAAGCTGGTAATCTACGTTGGTTTGAAGCGGTCGACCTACATGGTTGTACAGTGGAAGAAGCCCGTTCTGCCGTGCTGCAAATTATTCAAATGGCCAAAGAAGAAAATCAAAATGTGATTAAAATTGTGCATGGTAAAGGCCCTGAAGCAATTCTAAAAACCTATGTGAATAGTTGGCTTCGTCAACACCGTGATGTTTTAGCTTTTGTCAGTGCACCTGAAAAACAAGGTGGCACAGGAGCTGTTCTAGTTCTGCTCAAACGTGCAGAAAAGAACCCACAGTTCAAACAGTAATCGGAATTTACCCCAAAAGAAGGCATTGTAATAGTTTTCTGCTACAATGCCGACCTTGTTCAATCTCTCAGTGTAAGTGAACACGTCTTATGTCTATGCAGCAATCCTACGCAAATATCCTAACTGCCGTTGGTGAGGATCTAAATCGCCCAGGTCTTAAAGATACGCCTATGCGTGCTGCTAAAGCTTTTTCGTATCTAACTTCAGGCTATACACAAATGCTTGAAGAAGTGACTAACAATGCGGTTTTCCCATCCGATAACCGTGAAATGGTCTTAGTTAAAAATATCGAATTCTATTCTTTATGTGAGCACCATCTTCTCCCATTCTATGGTCGTGTCCATATTGCTTATCTTCCAGAAGGTAATGTTTTAGGCTTGTCTAAATTTGCACGCATCACGGAAATGTTTGCACGTCGCTTACAAATTCAGGAAAACCTCACTCAGCAGATTGCTGAAGCAGTGTCTGAAGTCACTGGTGCGCGCGGTGTTGCGGTTGTGATTGATTCAGCTCACATGTGTATGATGATGCGCGGTGTTGGTAAACAAGAGTCTACGACACGTACTGTTTCTTTTGTCGGTGACTTTAAAACCAATAAAGAAGAACGTCGTGAATTTTTAAGTGCAGTTCCAGAAAGCTATTAATTCTGCGACATAAAAAGGCCTCAATCTATTGAGGCTTTTTTGTGCGTGATTAAATATGCTGTAATTTTTTATACTTAGATGACTCAATTTAGGACAAACAATGACGCAATTATATTTAGCAGGTCAAGGTTTAACCCACGCTGACTCAAGCATTGACTACCCTCGGCCTGATCGTTTGATACATGGTAATCCTAAACGAGAAACCCAAAGCTTATATGCTCATACCAATATGGACTGTGGTATATGGCAATGTGAAGTCGGGGCATGGAATATTCATTTTGCCAACAACAAACAAGAATTCTTTCAAGTTATTGAAGGCGTAGTTCGTATACACGACCAAGAAGGCACATATATAGAAGTGAAAGCTGGAAATGCAGGCGTAATTCCACCCGGTTTTATCGGCACTTTCGAAGTAGTAGAAACTGTAAAAAAATACTTTGTAGTCGTTGAAGTTTGATCGCCCAAGATATTTTTTTTCAAAAATATCTTTTAAAAATGTTGTTTGTAACCTTGCTGTAAGACTTGTAACTCAAAACTACCGCATAAAATTAATATCAATTACTTAATGTATTTCTGTTCGTAAATTAAACATTTCATAACATGATTTCACCCCCCTATTTAAGATTAATCCGTACATTGAAAGCAAGATGAATCCTTTAGATTCATTGCTACTTTCTTTTTTACTAACTAAAGGTGATCACTATGGTAGCCGCAAAAAAGACAACTGAAAAAGATGAGAAAAAGACAGCGAAAACTACGGCAAAAACTGTAAAAAAAAATGAGGATAAAGCAAAAAAATCAGCTAAAGCATCGAGTAAAGATTCAAACAAAGTAACAAAGAAAACTGCTGAAAAAAAATCTAAGGACAGCACTTCTAAAAAAGAAGCTGCAACTAAAGATGAAAAAGTAAAAGCTAAAAAATCTGCGTCAACTAAAAGTTCGCCGAAATCTAAAGCCAACAAAAAAGAGGCCCCTAAAAAAGCCACCACATCAAAGACAAGCACTAGGGTTAAAGAGGAAAAGCCAAAAGCTGAGAAGAAAACAACCAAAAAATCTTCAACAGAAAAGAAAACGGATGCTAAGGCAAGCAAGTCTAAGGGAGAAAAACCCAAGACGACCAAAGCCAAATCTACCAGCAAAAAGACAAAATAAAAAGTAGCCCCAACTGGGGCTACTTTTTTAGCTTAAGGTTGAAATAGAGTAAGGTTGTAATGGAGTGAATATGAATAAGAAATCCATCCCCACACCTAAGCGTGTATCTCGCGTTCATTCCAATAGTTTTGATTACAGTCTAGATTTTAAAAAAATAAATTTTCGCGAACACCCTGAACTTTATAGAATTGGACGTGGTGAACAAGGTGTATTACTCGTAGAGCCTTATAAATCTGAAATTTTGCCCTATTGGCGATTTGCTAATGAAGAAAAAGCCATCGAAAGCAGTACCAAAATTTGGCAGCTCTTTGAAGAGTATTTGGGCGCTGAAGATTTTGTCGGTGCAGATATGGCACGTAAATTTTTACAGATGGGTTTTACACGTGCACGTCGCTATGCTAACCATAAAGGTGGTAAAAAAATATGAGGGTCCAGTCCCTGATGATAAAAAGGGTTTAAGTGGTGCACAAGGACGCGAAGAACTTCCAAGACAAAAAGAGGATCCCGTAAAAGCTGCTGCTGCACGAGTATTTAAACAAAAATGGGATGAAGCTAAAATTCATCCCATGTATATAGAGCAAAAAGCAAAATTTTTAGATTTTATACAAAGCAAAATTAAGTGAGTATCCATTTAAGATGCAGAGCATGTTGCTTGCGGATCAGTTTTAGCAACGTAAATACAGTTTCGACCATTGTTTTTCGCCGCATATAAGGCATGGTCTGCAGCATCAAGAAAACGTTGATAATCTGGATGACCATCGTACAGCACACAGCCCACACTCACTGTAAAATTAAATTGTTGTCCTTGAGCCGTGCGAATTAAACCCTGTTCAATATAGCGTCTTACATTTTCTGCAATACTCATTGCACGATCAACTTCAGTATCCACCAACAATAATAAAAATTCTTCCCCCCCAATACGGAAAGCATAATCACTGCCTTGACTAAATCGCTGTAAAGCTTCGGCAATAAATTTCAGTGCCAAATCCCCTGCCGCATGGCCAAATTTATCATTAATACTTTTAAAATAATCTGCATCAAAAGCCAACAATGACAAAGGTGTATGGTTTTGACGTGCAAAACTAATTTCACGAGAGACAATGGTATTTAAATAACGCCGATTGAGAAGTTGCGTCAATGAATCATTGCCTGACTCAATGTACTCTGCCACTTGGAATAATTGATCAACCAAATGCTGAATTTCACGGTTTAATTCACGTATATTTTGGATCACCTGTTGTAGCTGATCCCTGTCCATCATTTGCATGGCTTGCTGCGTTAGCTCATCCACTTGATAAATTCGATCAATAATCAACTGCACTTGTTCAGACCCTGAAAATGCATAAGATGCTTTATGAATAAACCATAAGCCAAATTCAGATTTTGAGAACAACGGGTGATAAAAACCTAAGCTTCCAGAGAATATTTTAAACATCAGTTCATTTTCCCAATCGAGTAATGAACCACGTTGTTTATCTTTATGTACAGCAACATCTTGCATCGCTGAAAATAAGCGATAGTTGTGCTTTATTTCCTGACTTTTTTCTGTGTTCGCTTCATAAGAACGACACATAATTTCAGTACTGAAGCCCATGATCTGCACAATGTAGCTACACATATGCAGATTTTGTTGTTCTGATTTCTGCTCTAATATTTCAAAAACATTACGTTCAATTTCACGCACTCCTCGCATGATTAACCATGATGGAATACCCACACGTGCATGTACAACACCGACTTTTTGCTGGCGTTTTACAGACTGTTCATAGTGGGTATTCATTGCAACCTGAAAGGTTTCAAGCAACCATTTACGAAGTGTATCTATTAGTCTTTTTTGAATAATATCGTCTTTAAAAAATTCGGCAGATTCAGGCTCTTTCACCATTTGTTGATAAAAAACCGTTACCAAATATTCAACATGTTCTTCAATAAATTTGAAAGCCGCTTGATGTTCTTTAGCAGTATATTGCTCACAAATATTCTTCCAAGTCTGACACAGACCTGTAATACATTCTTGATTCATGGGAGATAGACCACAGCGGCATAAAAGCTAGAGATGATACCGTGCTTTACTTACATAAAAAAACATATTTAAATGAATCATCAAGTTTTATCTATCTTAAAAATTAATAGAAGAAGGTATAACTCAATTTAAATTTGTCCCAATCCTTCGTGTCTTGTTGTTGATATTCATAACCCAGCCTTAACGCATTTTGCTGATTAAGCAGGTATTGAACTTGAGCATTAATTTTTAAATTCCACTGATGCAAATCTTCCCAATAAGGTAATTCTGCTTGTAGCAAGGTATTGACTCGCTCTGACCAGATATTTTGACAACCCAATGTTGGACCAATACCAGCACGCCAACCTTTATCCAGTGCTTTGCCAACTTGAAATTGCGTTTGGGTTTGCACATAGCATAAATGAGTCCTTGCCTGATCTGCCCAACTGTAGCCTGACTGTGCTTTTAGCTCAGCCACTCCATGTTGCTCAGTTTCACTGAATTGACCTTGATCAACGGAAGCTTGCTGCCAACCCAAATTAAAACCCCAACTCAATGGCGTTTTAAACGGTGTAATCGGGTTATATGAATTAACTGACAGAAAATCAAAACGACTGAGCTTTAACATGTCTTCACGGTACTCAATAGAACCGTTCCAAAACATCAGTTGTGTCCCTATACGAAAACCACCTTGCGGATCAATCAAGTCGTGATAGGCCTCACGATGACTCAACTCAAGGAACTGTTCACCTTGTACTTCACCAAGCGCTACATCGAAAGTACGCGCGTGATGACCTTTTACTGGATCTAGGCTGGGAATAGCAGGCTCAATTCGTTGTTTTTCAATATCTGATTGACTACGTAATGCCAATATTTGACGAAGTCTTGGTTGCGCAAATTCTGCATCAACTTTACGACCAATCAATTGTAAATATAAATGGTCATAAGCCATTTCTAAAATTTTAGCTTGTTGTTGCTTACTATAAGTACCAATTACATTTTGCATCTTAGCTGGTTCAACGAGTGAGAGTCGCTGTGCTTCTCGCGCTAAGTGATAACCATGTTGCTGTGCCTGAGATAATAATTGCGTTTCTAAGGCTGGACGGTAAATTGCAGCTTTAATTAAACCTTGTTTATCAACTTCTTTAATCGTTTCGACTGGGATTGAGGCAACCTTGAATTGTTCTTTTAAATTTGAACTTGGTCGAACCAAATCAATTAAACCCAAAAGTCGATAAGCACAATTATCACTAGCAAAATAATATGGAAAACTCACCTGCTGCATTTCCCATATATGTTTTACCAAGAAACTGGTTTCTTGCTCCGTTAGAGCCAGTTCATACTCCCACAAATCACGACTTTCAAAATCACCATATTCTTTTACTTTTCGATAATAAGGCATGAGTGAATATTCACCAGGATACTGGCCCGTTAATCCTTTCCATGCATATGACCAGTTATCTTCTCCAGCAACAGTAGCCGCATAGTTAATTGCGTAAGAAACCAGATTTAATTCTTTTTGATCTTTGGGATCAAGGCGCAATAATGTATGACCAAACATTGAGCTTGGATTACCCATAAAGTCCGTAGCATAGATTAAAGTGGCTTTATAAGGCCTGATTTTACCGAACCATTCATCAAGTTCAGGGCATGTCACTGGTGGTAATTGATCATTTGAAATATTCAGTTGCTGCATTAACCACTGGCTTCGTGCAGGAAATTTACAACGAATCGATTGATTCGGTTCTGCACTTTGAAACAAAGCTTGAATATCCGCATTTAATTCAGCATGAGCATCATTACGGCCATTTTCAGCAAGAAAATAGCCTGAATAGGTAACTTCACTTTGTCCTTTATTATCGGTATATAGCAGTCTTTGCCAACTGATGTGCTCTGACAATTTTTTAAATTGAGCAATTTGAAGATAATGCTGTATCTCAGCAGGATTTAAATTATCGATCTGCTGTGCATAAATCATGCTCGGAATAATAAAGGTACAAAATAAAGCAATTGATTTCATTCAGTTATATTCAAATCCATTTTTATATATTTTGGGTAATAAAAAACCCTGCCATAAGACAGGGTTTTATAAGCATCAATTAAACGTATGCTTTAAGTACATCGTCTTTCGCCATTACACTTTGTAATGATGCAAGCACTTGTAGAGAAGACTGGTTTTCTGCTGAGTAAATTTCAGCAAAATTTGCTTTAGATACAGCAAAGAAACGTGCTTTATCGGTAGATTGAATATTTAGAAGTTCAGCTAGAACGTTTAGGCTCTCACCTTGGCCAACCGCCATATCACGCGCTAGTGATTCAGCGTTTTCATTGGTAAATGTTACTGCTTGAGCAGTCACTGTACCTGTACCGCTACAACCTAAGGTACCAAAAGTAATACCTAGTAGCTGGTTAGTAAAAATGCCGTTTGTCGTTGCAGCTAAAATTTTAGGAATTTTACCTGATTGACCAGCCCATACTTGAGAACCAACACCACAACCTACGTCACGGTCAGCAAATGCTGCTGTAGAACCTGCCGCTACAACGGCAGCTAAAGCTAATTTTTTTAACATAGCACTTCTCCAGGGAATTATATTCCATTGTTTTTAATTATTAAAACATGTGTAATTTTTATTACACGAGTTTAGATTAGCGTGATATTTCAGATAACGCAAAACTTTTTATCTAAAACATCATATTAACAATAAGACCCTGATTTAACTATTTTTTTAACTTCCAAACACCTTTTTCATCACGATTTCCAAGGATTTTTAGCACCAAAACCAGGCTTAAAAGTAGCAATAAATACCAAGAACCTAATTTGCCCCAGCCCACAATGTGCCATGCGTCAACCTGACTTGGGTAGAGCCAAATTTTATAAAAAGTACTGATGTTTTCTGCAATCCAAATAATAAATGCCAATAACAATAAAACCGGTAACATCGGAAGTTGTATTTGATGATGTTGTAATTGAAAACGTAACTTAGTCTTCCAAAAAATCACACCACTCCAAACAAAAAGGAGTAAACGAATATCTGGCACAAAAAATTTGGTCATAAAATTCAAATATGACAACACTGCCAAAGCCAACATATTGCTAAATCGTGGTAAGGCAATAAATGAAACCTGATATAAACGCAAAGAACGTGCGAAAAAACTTCCCACAGCTGAATACATAAATCCAGCAAACAAAGGCACAGTTAAAATTTTAAACACTGCTGGCTGTGGATATTGCCATGAAGCAATTTGGGGATGGGTTAGAAAAATTTCCATGCCCATAGCCAGAATATGAAACAGCGCAATTACTTTTGCTTCAGCCCAAGATTCCAATTTGAGATAAAGCAAACACGCCTGAATAAGCAGCGCATAAAACAATAAATAATCGTAGCGGAAAAAGCCAAAATATTCTTGACTACCCATTGAGGCTGTCAACGCAAATGCTATGAGTAGTAATATCCCAAATAAGGCAGCCGAAGCTGCCTTATATGAGAACTCAAAACATGATTTTAAAATGCTGATCACGGTTGAATCCTAAACCCTAATTCCTAAGCGTGTGGACTGTTACTTAAAGGTACTTCGCACTGTATTCGTGGACAGTATCAACGAACGCTTTCGGATTTGCAGGATCTACCCATTGGGTAATACCATGACCTAGGTTTGCAACATAACCGGTTTTTTCACCATTGGCATAAGCATCATCCAACATGGCACGTGTCGCTTTAGCAATCGCATCAGGTGAACCATAAAGCGTTGCAGGATCTAAATTACCTTGCAAGGCTGCACGACCATTCACTGTTTGACGTGCCACATGCAGTGGTGTTGTCCAATCGAGACCAAATGCATCTGCACCTGTTGCGACCATTGGCTCAAGCCATTGACCACCACCTTTGGTGAATAAAATCACAGGGACTTTACGACCATCTTTTTCACGTTGTAAACCTGCAACAATCTTTTGCATATAGTTCAGTGAAAATTCAATGTATTCACGGTGTGCTAATGCCCCACCCCAACTATCAAAAATTTGAACAGCTTGTGCACCAGCATCAATTTGCGCATTTAGATATTCAATGACTGCATCCGCTAATCGATCTAATAATGCATGTAAAACTTCAGGCTGTGCATACATCATTTGTTTGGTGAAACGGAAGTCTTTACTTGAACCACCTTCAACCATATAAGTTGCCAATGTCCAAGGACTACCCGAGAAACCAATCAGTGGAACTTGACCACCCAATGCAGAACGAATCGTAGATACTGCATTCATCACATAGTCTAAATCAGACTTAGCATTGAATTTTGGTAAGTTAGCAACATCTTGCTCGGTGCGAACGGTTTTATGGAATTTAGGGCCTTCACCCGCTTCAAAATATAATCCCAAACCAAGTGCATCAGGCACGGTTAAAATATCTGAAAACAAAATTGCTGCGTCTAAATCATAACGACGCAAAGGCTGTAAAGTCACTTCACAAGCTAATTCTGTATTTTTACAAAGAGATAGGAAATCACCAGCTTGGCTACGTGTTTCGCGATACTCAGGTAAATAACGGCCTGCCTGACGCATCATCCACACCGGAGTTGCATCTACCGGTTCACGTAATAAGGCACGCAAGAAACGATCATTCTTTAAGGTCGTCATTCACTTTCCCAACTATATTTGACATTGCAATCATCATAACAAAAAGGTCGTAAATTTAATAACTTCTCATGCATTTAAAAACCGATCACCTTTAGTGCCAAAAATGATATTTACACAAAACAAATACTGCATCTCCACTTTTTTTCTGTAATACTTAGCCAGATTTTTTATACACAGTAAATGAATAATTCTTAAGGTTGAATTACATGTTCGTTCGCACAATGCTCGCTTTGAGCCTAAGTTGCATATTTGCTGGTACAGCTATTGCCGCATCTACTGCTGAACAACCATTAACGCCAAAAAAAGTAAGCAATGTTGCCGTGCAGGATCCAATTGATCCACTCGCGACTGAAGCTTCTTCAGCTGCAAATCAAATCAGCGCTCAAGAACAAGAAGATTTGAATCAGGCTTCTCAAACGTTAGATAGCCTACAACAATCTGAAGATGTGAAAGCTGATATCGGTGCTGCACCTGTAACATCTACGCCAGCTACAACAAGTACACCTGCTGCCAAAGCCACTTGGGGTTTAAATGATCTCAACAATGCACAGTGGTATGACAATATTGGTAAAGGTCAATTCCCTGTTTATGCACGTGCACATGTCATGTTAAACAATGCACATGCTTCACCGGGTGCAATTGACGGTACAAGTGGTAAAAACACATTAAAAGCAATTGCATCATTCCAACAAATGAATGCATTAAAACCAACGGGTACTTTAACTCAAGAAACTTGGGATGCATTAATTGCTAAACAAGGTTCTAAGCCTGCTTTCATCGAATACACGCTGACAGAGGCAGACTTAAAAGGCCCATATGCAGCTTCCATTCCTCACGATTATGCATTACAAGCAAAAATGAAAGGCTTGTACTACACACGTGTAACTGAAATGTTGGGTGAAAAATTCCATATGGATGAAGATTTCTTAAAGAAATTAAATCCAAAAGCAACATTTAAAAAAGCGGGTGAAAAAATTCTTGTAGCGAACATTCGTAACGAAGTTCCAGAAGATATTCACTTAATCGTTGCGCATAAAGGTGCGAAACAGCTTTATTTATTCAACAGCCGTAACCAAATGATCGGCTCATTCCCTGCAACGATTGGTAGTTCAGATACTCCATCGCCTACAGGGACATACAAAGTTACAGGTGTAGCACCAAACCCTTGGTACAGCTACTCACCTTCTAACTTTGTTCAAGGCAACAATAAAAAACCATTGTCTTTACCACCAGGCCCTAACGGCCCAGTGGGTAATATTTGGATTGGCTTAAGCAAAAAATCATTCGGTATTCACGGTACACCTAACCCTTCTGCAATTTCTAAAACTGCGTCTCACGGTTGTATCCGTTTGACTAACTGGGACGCAAATGATTTAGGTAAAAAAGTAAAATCTGGCGTAACTGTTAAGTTCCTTGAATAATTAAGTTTGTTCAAAAAAGCCTGCTTCATGCAGGCTTTTTTATATCTACAATCTGGCATATTCACCCTTTATCGTTGCAAATATAGGATGAATTGTCGCTAAAAAGCTATATATCTACTTTGGGCTAAATCCTAAAATGTGTTCATGTTAAATAATTAAGATAAGGATAAATGCCATGAATGCTTTTTTACATCCAAGCGAAAATCGCGGCCACGTAAAAATGGGTTGGCTTGAATCTAAACACAGCTTCTCATTCGGTAACTGGTATGACCCTAAATATATGGGCATCAGTGCTCTTCGTGTAATCAATGATGATTTAATTGCTGCGCATGAAGGTTTTGGTCAACATCCGCACGACAATATGGAAATCTTAACCTGCGTGCTAAAAGGTACAATTACCCATAAAGACAGTATGGGTAATCATGGTGGGATTTCTGCTGGTGAATGGCAGCTGATGAGCGCGGGAACTGGTGTTCGTCACAGTGAAATGAACCAAGGTGATGAAGATGTTCATTTATTGCAAATTTGGATCATTCCAAACGAACGTGATGCAGAGCCGACATATCAGCAAATTAAATGCGATCCACGTGATCAACCAGATCAATGGCATTTAATTGTTGGACCGAATGACAATGCACCGATGCATATTCGCCAACAAGCTGAAGTGAAAACAGCAGTCATTTCTAAAGGTCAATCTTTAGACATTGAAGCAACACAACACATTAACTATGTGCATGTCATTTCAGGCTCAGTGAAAATTGCTCAACATACCGTTGAAGCTGGTGGCGCAATCGCCTTTCTAGAAGCTAGCAAAATTGAAGCTTTAGATGATGCGCAAGTGATTTGGTTTGACTTACCTGAAGTCAAATAAGTGTTATTTCAATAAAAAAGCCCTCAATATTGAGGGCTTTTTTATATCTTCGTATATATACACATCAAACAGATTATTTTAAGCCGTTAAATGTTGAAATTACCCCATAGTACGTAAGTGCTGTGCATTTTCAATTTGACGCTGTTTTTCATAATGTACAGGATCAAAAGTTGCACATGCACTTAATAAACCAACAGTCATTACAGCCACAACTAATTTCATCATGATCACATTCCTCATTTCGGGAGATTGCAGCGAATTTGCTGCTCTAAAAGCTCTTTATGTTGAAGAAATATACAGATCAGAATTAAATCGGTAAAACTGTTAATTTTAATTTTTACAATCTATTTTTTAGATTAATTATTTTATTGATGCTTTTACTTTTTGACGGATTAAAAAGCAATAATTTAAGAATAGTTGTTGGAGACGATACGTCATCTAAGTAGATAAAAAAAGATCATTTTTTTTCAGTCTAATTCTAAAATAAAGATTATGAATCAAACAATTATTAAAGATAATTGAGCGAAGCAATTAATGGATAGTGTAGCTTAAAAAATAATTTCAGACATAAAAAAAGCCCTGACATTGTCAGGGCTTTTCAAATTTGGCGGAAGCGGTGAGATTCGAACTCACGGAGGACTCGCGCCCTCGTCGGTTTTCAAGACCGGTGCATTAAACCGCTCTGCCACGCTTCCATGTGCGCCATAATACGGAGGTTTTATCCATCTGACAAGTAAAAAATACAACTAAACCTTTCAAATGAATATTGTTTCACCAGCCCATTAAAGTTTTGCCGCTAGTTCAGCCCCTTCACGGATTGCACGTTTAGCATCAAGTTCTGCTGCCAATTTAGCGCCACCAATAATATGGTAATTTGCGAGCGTTTTCTCACCTTGTTCTGGCATCAAATGCTTTACTGATTCCTGACCCGCGCAAACGACAATTGTATCTACTCGAAGTAATTGATCATGCCCCGCTGTTTCTACCCACAAACCTTCTTCAGTAATGGCTTTGTATTGCACACCACGTAACATACGTACACCATTTTTCTTTAATTGTGCACGATGCACCCAACCAGAGGTTTTTCCTAAACCAGCACCTAACGGTGTAGTTTTACGTTGTAACAGGTAAATTTCTCGCACAGGGGGCTCAATTTCAGCTGCTTGCATTCCACCTTCGGTGATATAGTTCGGATTTGGGTCAATACCCCATTCACGCTGCCAATCTACCAATGGTTGAGGCTGCGGCTGATGTGGCGGCTTTAATAAAAATTCAGAGACATCAAAACCAATCCCCCCAGCACCAATCACTGCAACTTTATCACCTACTGCTGCACCTTTTAGCACCTCAGCATAAGACAGTACATTTGGTGCATCACTGCCAGCAATCTTCAAATGACGTGGTACAACACCTGTAGCAATGATCACCTCTTCAAAACCTTCACGTTCAAGTTGTTCGCGGTTAACGCGCGTATTTAAACGCAGTTCAACACCAGTTTTTTCAATTTGAACTTTAAAGTAGCGAATGGTTTCATGAAATTCCTCTTTACCAGGTACAACTTTTGCCAAGTTAAATTGACCACCAACCTCATCATTGGCTTCAAATAAAGTGACATCATGCCCACGACTCGCAGCAACAGTGGCAGCTGACATACCTGCCACACCACCACCCACAACAGCAATTCGTTTTGGTTTTTTGGCCTTTAAATAAACCAGCTCAGTTTCATGTGCCGCACGTGGGTTCACCAAGCAACTCACGCGTTGATTTTTAAAAGTATGGTCTAAACATGCTTGGTTACATGCAATGCAGGTATTAATTTCATCGACACGGTTAGTTGCCGTTTTATTTACCCAAAAAGCATCTGCCAATAAAGGACGTGCCATTTGCACCATATCAGCTTTACCACTTGCTAAAATTTCTTCAGCGGTATTTGGCATATTAATACGATTGGATGCAATGACTGGTATTGATACATGCTTTTTCACTTCTGCTGTGTAATCGACAAATGCGGCACGTGGTACAGAAGTCACAATGGTGGGAATTCGAGCTTCATGCCAACCAATCCCTGTATTCAATAATGTAACACCCGCTTGTTCTAATGCTTTCGCAACAGCAATGACTTCTGCCATCGTGTTGCCGTCATGCACCAAATCTAATAAGGACAAACGGAAGCAAATAATAAATTTTTCACCCACTTCAGCACGAATCTTTTTAACAATTTCCACTGCGAGGCGCATACGATTTTCAATGTCCCCCCCCCAACGGTCTGTACGTTGGTTCACATGGCGACTTAGGAATTGATTCAGCAAATAGCCTTCAGAACCCATGATTTCTACGCCATCATAGCCAGCTTTGTGTGCAAGGCTTGCGGATTTCACATAGTCATCTATGGTCGATAAAATTTGTTTATCACTCAGCTGACGTGGTTTAAAAGGTGAAATCGGTGATTTAATCGGACTCGATGACACCACAAATGGTTGATAGCCATAACGACCCGCATGCAGAATTTGCATTAAAATTTTAGCACCATGCTTATGCACGGCGTGTGTAACTAAACGATGTGGCGCCACATCGCCTAAGGTATTCATTGTTCCCCCGGCTGGTAACAACCAGCCTTGACGGTTCGGCGAAATACCGCCTGTAATGATGAGGCCAACACCACCTTTTGCGCGCTCGCCAAAATATGCAGCAAGTTTTGGATAATTATAAAAACGATCTTCTAAACCACTATGCATGGAACCCATGACCACACGGTTTTTAATGGTGGTAAAACCCAAATGTAAGGGTTTTAAAATATGTGCATAGCTATTGGTTGTCATCATGAATCCTTATCTTTGGCTTTGCAACTTGTTGCATAGTACTTTAGCTGTTTTTTAAAATATTGGGATGACAATTTATAAAAAATTCTTGGCATCTACGGTCAATTCAACTGAGCTCTCAAAAACATACGACAATAAAAAAACCAGTGACGTTGCCCTCACTGGTTTAGTTTTTTAGACCAAAGCCCTTTACTGCCAATGCTTTAACTTACTGGTTTGACCAATACCCACATTAAAACTATTGGTTGGATCAAGCTTTTCATAATGCGTTCGTAGTGCAGGCTTTGCTACATATAAATGTCCGACATTATGCTCAGCTGGGTATTCCGCCCCACGCGCATCCAGTAAATGCCACATTTGGTGTTCCATCGCCAAAGGATCCACGCCCTTTTTCACAATATAGTCCTGATGAAACACATGACATAAAAAGTGACCATAATAGAGTTTATGAACAATCAGATCATCCATCTCTTTGGGTAAGGTTTCCACCCACTCGCGATCATTACGACGCAATGCGATATCCAGAGCTACAATATCTTCAACTTCTGAACGGTGCGTATCCCGATAACGAATTGCTGCACCTGCAACGGCAAAACGATGTAAAAATGCTTTACGTCCTTCTTCCTCGCTACAGTGGAAAAAATCACCTGAGGCTTTATCTTGGAAGTACCGTTTTAAAAAGCTTTCAACTTGCTCGACATCTTGATTTTCAATCCGAATAACCAAATGGTGTTCATACAGATCACGGAAGGCATTCATCCGTTTCGGTAAATGATTGGGCATGAATTTGGTCACCAGCTGTAAAACTTTATCTGACAGTCCTTTCATACCAAATTTTTCTAAGTACGCATCGACCTTATCTTTCATTGCAAATGCAGCAGGTACTTTGGCTGTGCCGAGTTTTTCAATGAACATGAAGGTGTCTTTACCGTACTCTGCCCCAATATCATAAGCCACGCGGTGGATATATTCCCCTGCAATCGGCAATCGCGGCAAATCTTTTAGTAAAAAACGGCGGATTTCAGTCAAATCATCATGTGAATTTGTACCGACGTAAAATACCTGACTTGGAATTTTTTCAAAGGTATCCAAACGTACGGCAAAAACACACACTTTACCTGCCGAACCCGATGCTTCATATAAACGAGACGGATCGGCATTAAAACGTGCAGGCGTATTTTCATCAACTTGTTTAACATCATGTCCATAACGATGGTCCGATGCGCAGCAGCCTGAGTTATTAATAATGTCGCCGATTTGATAATTTTTCGTTTCAAGCTTGCTTAGAATTTCTTCAGGTGTTTCTCCGAGATTTACCCCTAAATGATTCACCAACTCTAACTGACCATCATCATTGACACGAGCATACAATGCCAGCTCAGTATAAGCAGGACCACGGCGCACCAAAGCACCGCCTGAGTTATTACAGACGCCACCTAAAACTGAAGCTCCAATACACGATGAACCAATCACCGAGTGTGGCTCCCGATTAAATGGCACCAATTCTTTTTCAAGTCGATCTAGTGTTGCACCAGGTAGACAAATCACTTGTTGACCGTCATTAATGACCTGAATGCCAATCAAACGACGCGTGCTGATCAGAACCACAGGACGGTCATAGTCATCGCCAAAAGGCGTTGAACCACCGGTCAAACCTGTATTGGCTGCTTGCATAATCACAATACAATCTGCATCAACAGCCGCTTGTAGTACTTGCCACTGTTCCAGTAATGACCCTGGTGCAACAACAGCCAGTACTTTCCCTGCACCGTAACGACGACCTTGGCGGTATAAACGTGTGTCTTTATCGTCAGTTAAAACGTGTTGTTTACCAACAATCTCGATGAGTTTTTGAATGGTTTGCTGTGAATCTGAATGGGGTTGCATATTGGTTATCCTATGGATGAATGCTTATACAGTTCAGGCTTTAAAGGATTCATAACGGCGGAGTAATTTCAGTTTTGTTTATATTTAGGAATTAACCTTCGGTTCGACCTACTTTCCTTTTGGGAAAAGTAGGCAAAACCATTGTCATCCGCAAAACTCGTCAAATACTTTCTGATAAATATTATCTTCGCAGAAACATCACTTTAAATATGTAAGCCTGCCTCGAACAATTGCAGATGACATTTACGCGTATCAAAGTTAAGAAACAACTCGAATTTGACATTTAAAAGTTAACGGCTAAGCCAACTCTCGCTCTAAACGTACCAAACAATCTGAAGTAATATCAGCAATGGTTTTTGCACCTGTTAAAGTCATTGCCACACGCATTTCTTTATCAATCAGTTCTAAAAGATTTGAAACGCCCGCTCCACCCGCAGCACCTAATGCGTAAACAAAAGCACGACCGAGCATACACGTGTCCGCACCCAACGCCAGCATACGTACAACATCTAGACCATTACGAATACCCGAATCTGCAAGGATTTTAATATCACCCTTGACTGCATCTGCAATTGGTGGAAGCGCACGTGCAGAAGATAAAACACCATCCAACTGACGACCACCATGGTTTGAAACCACAATCCCATCTGCACCGAAACGCACTGCATCTTTGGCGTCTTCAGGGTCCAGAATTCCTTTAATGACCATTGGCCCATCCCAAAACTCACGAATCCACTCAAGGTCTTTCCACGAAATAGACGGATCGAAGTTAGAACCTAACCAACCAATATAATCTTCTAGACCTGTAGGCTTACCTAAGTATTTGGAAATATTGCCCAAGTCATGCGGACGTCCCATCATGCCGACATTCCACGCCCAATGTGGGTGGAAACATGACTGCATATAACGGCGCATTGCTGCATTTGGGCCACTCATACCCGAGTGGGCATCACGGTAACGCGCGCCCGGAACAGGCATATCCACAGTAAACACCAAGGTTGAACAGCCTGCCGCTTTAGCACGCTCCAAAGCATTTTTCATGAAACCACGGTCACGTAGTACATAGAGCTGGAACCACATTGGACGTTGAATCGCAGGTGCCACTTCTTCAATTGGACATACTGAAACGGTAGAAAGCGTAAACGGAATACCCTTTTTATCTGCAGCGACCGCAGCTTGAACTTCACCGCGACGTGCATACATGCCTGTTAAACCCACAGGCGATAATGCAACTGGCATCGACAAAGTCTCATCAAACAGTTTGGTCTCTAAACTTAACTGTGACATGTCGTTCAGTACACGCTGGCGCAAAGCAATTTTTGATAGATCTTCTACATTACGCTTCAGGGTATATTCTGCATACGCACCACCATCGATGTAATGGAATAAAAATGGCGGTAAACGACGTCGTGCCGCTTCACGGTAGTCATTGGCAGAAGAAATAATCATGCTTATATCCTGTTTAATCGACTGGCACGCTGACGACGAGCTTCTTCTTCATCAATCATACGCACCTGTTGTACTACAAACTCAATGTGTCCACAGACTGCTCTACGTGCAGCTTCAGGATCACGACGTTCAATTGCATTCATGACTTGAAAATGCTGATCATGCAATTGATCAAATCGGTGTGCTTCGCTATAAACTTTTCGACGACCTAAAACGACATTAAATTGCAACAGATCAAATAGACCACGCATCATCTGAATCAACACTAAATTATGTGATGCTTCAGCAATCGCCAAATGAAATTTGGCATCTGCACGCGCTGCTTCATCGTCATTGCCTAAAGCCTGAAAATGATTGATCTGATCATAATAATGTCGGATATGTGCCAAGTCCTCTGCTGTAGCACGTTGTGCCGCATACCATGCAGTACCACCTTCCAAAATAATGCGCGCCTCTTGCACATCAAACCGGTAGGCAGGGTCTTCACTAATCAAACTGCTGATGGGCTGCACAATTTGATAACTCGACCAAGTCGCTGGTAATTGCTTTAAAAAAGTCCCCGCACCGACTTTACTGACCAACACGCCCATGCTGGTCAATTGAGAAATCGCTTCGCGTAAAGAAGTGCGTGAGACGCCAAGTTGTTCACACAGTTTCCGTTCTGCAGGCAGACGATCTCCAACTTGCATATTGCTTTCTTCAATCAATACGCGAAGACTTTGAACAGTTTTATCAGAGACTTTCATCTGCTTTCCTTAACGTTGTTACACAATGCGTGTTATGGAATCATCCAAGGGAACACATAAGCTTGTAGGGTGATTAAAATCCCCATCATGATTGTGAACGTTATACTGTGTTTTACGGTAAAACGGAATAAATCAGACTCTTTACCTACCAAGCCAACTGCCGCACATGCAATTGCAATGGACTGGGGTGAAATCATTTTTCCTGTCACACCACCACTGGTATTGGCAGCAACGAGTAATACTTCTGGTACACCGATTTGCTGTGCAGTGGTTGCCTGTAATGCAGCAAATAGCGCATTGGCTGACGTATCTGAACCCGTAAGGAAGACACCAAGCCATCCTAAAAATGGTGAGAAGAAGGTAAAGGCTTGACCTGTATGTGCAAGTGCTAATGCCAATGTTGCTGACATCCCTGAATAATTGGCGATAAATGCAAAAGCCAAGACCATCCCAATTGAATAAATTGGAATTTTTAATTCATTAATGGTTTCACCAAAGGTCACAATCGCGTCTTTCGGCTTCATTTTTAAGAAAATAATGGTAATGATCGCAGCGATAACAATTGCTGTACCTGTTGCCGAAAACCAATCAAATTTATAGATAGCATCGTAGTCCTTCATTTCAGGTACGACTGGCGGCATCTTTTGAACCAATTGATGTAAAAATGGCACTTTGATCGAAATAACTAAATCATGTAAGGCACCGTCTTTAGTAAATAAATCTTTAAACGGTTTAATACTCCAGATCGTGACCATCACCGTTAAGATCGCAAATGGCGACCACGCTTTTGCAATTTGACCCAAGCTATATTTTTGCTGTTTTTGTGCAGCAACATCTTCACTCATCGTCGCATCTTGATCTGCAAAGCGGAAAATATGTTTAGGCTGCCAATATTTAAATAAAATCGTTAATGACACTAAAGAGGCAATCGCCGCGGTAATATCTGGTAATTCAGGACCGACAAAGTTCGAGGTTAGGTACTGTGCAATCGCAAAGCTACTCGCCCCAACTACAACCGCAGGCCAAGTTTCCTTCACACCGCGCCAGCCATCCATAATCGCCATAATCCAAAACAGTACAATCGGCACCATAAATGGCAGCTGTCGACCAACCATCTGACTGATTTCCATCGTATCAACACCAGACACTTGTCCAGCAACGATAATTGGAATACCCATCGCACCGAAAGCTACTGGCGCTGTATTTACGATCAGACAAAGACCTGCCGCATATAAAGGCTTAAAGCCTAAACCTACCAATAGTGCTGCAGTAATCGCCACAGGGGCACCAAAGCCCGCCGCACCTTCTAGGAAAGTACCGAAAGCAAAGCCAACTAACAGCATCTGTAATCGTTGATCTTCAGTAATGGAAAGAATCGAAGAACGGATAATGTCAAACTGCCCTGTTTTGACAGAAATTTTATACAGGAACACCGCACCAATAATGATCCATGCAATCGGCCATAAACCGTAGAAGAAACCGTAGACCATCGAAGCCAATGCCATGAGCGCAGGCATGTCATAGGCAAATAAAGACACCAAAAGTGCCAGTACAACGGTGATCGTACCTGCCACACTGCCTTTTAAACGAAATACAGCAAGCGCCAAGAAAAAAAAGATAATCGGAATGAGCGCAATTAAACTTGATATCCATATATTCCCCATTGGGTCATATATTTGCTGCCATTGAAGCATTGTCATCTCCTTGAAATGCTTACTAAGATTTAATTATTGAGCAATATCAGCATGTGGTCTTTTCATGTTGGTAATACCAATATAAATATTAAAGACATAAAAACTCATACTATTGCTGAAATACTCCGCAATTTTTAATTATTTCAACTCAACCATTCAAGCTTTTCTTATTTTTGGTATGACCAATATTCAATGCGAAAACATTATTTTCCAGTTTAGATTTTTAACAATCCTTTTTTAAATATATGTTTTATATTTATTATTTATGAATAAACTTTATAAAATATACTTTAGTCTAATAACCAAGCTTTGTTTGACTTCAGTCTCATTTCAACGAAAAGGATAAAAACCAAATCAACTCAATATTGGTATGACCATTTATTTAAATCAAATAGATTTATTTATATTTGCATCCTATTCCATTCAGAAAACGCATTTTCCGCCCGCAAAAACTGGATGAAGTATTCACCAATAGATTTCAACGATCATTTTTTTCCACCTCATCGCTTGTATCTCATGATTTTTTAGAAAAACCGTGCAGAAAAGTGCTACAATCGCGCACATATATGTATTCTTTCAGGCCACCCATTCTCGGTGCCTATATTTATATCGTTAGGATTAACAATGACTGATAATGCAACTATCTTGCAGAATGTCCCAGTTGGCAAAAAAGTTGGTATTGCCTTCTCTGGTGGTCTAGATACTTCAGCTGCGCTTTTGTGGATGAAACAAAAAGGTGCAGAACCTTATGCTTACACAGCAAACTTAGGTCAACCTGATGAAGACGACTACGATGCGATTCCAAAAAAAGCGGAAGCGTATGGCGCAGTTAAAGCTCGCTTAGTTGATTGTCGTTTACAACTTGCATTAGAAGGTATTGCGGCTATTCAATGTGGCGCTTTCCATATTTCAACTGGTGGTATGCCTTACTTCAACACGACTCCTCTTGGTCGTGCAGTTACAGGTACAATGCTTGTAACAGCAATGAAAGAAGATGACGTAAACATCTGGGGTGACGGTTCGACTTATAAAGGTAACGACATTGAACGTTTCTACCGCTATGGTCTATTGACTAACCCATCGCTAAAAATTTACAAACCGTGGTTAGACCAAACCTTTATTGACGAATTAGGTGGCCGTGCAGAAATGTCACAGTTCCTAATCGACAACGGTTTTGACTACAAAATGTCAAAAGAGAAAGCATACTCAACTGATTCAAACATGTTAGGTGCGACTCACGAAGCAAAAGATCTTGAATACCTGAATGCGGGTATCAAAATCGTAGACCCAATCATGGGCGTTGCGTTCTGGAAAGATGACGTAGAAGTAAAAGCTGAAGAAGTTTCTGTAACTTTCGAAGAAGGCTTCCCTGTTGCATTAAATGGCAAACGCATCGAAAACCCAGTTGAGTTCATTCTTGAAGCCAACCGTATCGGTGGTCGTCATGGTCTAGGTATGTCTGACCAAATCGAAAACCGTATCATTGAAGCAAAATCTCGTGGTATCTACGAAGCTCCGGGTATGGCTCTTCTTCACATCGCTTACGAGCGTCTTGTGACTGGTATTCATAACGAAGACACCATCGAACAATACCGCATTAACGGTCTTCGTTTAGGTCGTCTTCTTTACCAAGGTCGTTGGTTCGATTCTCAATCTTTAATGCTTCGTGAAACTGCACAGCGTTGGGTTGCTAAAGCGATTACAGGTACAGTTACTATTGAACTTCGTCGCGGTAATGACTACACCATCATGAACACTGAATCTCCTAACCTCACTTATGAAGCTGAGCGTTTAACCATGGAGAAAGGTGATTCTATGTTTAGTCCTGCTGACCGTATTGGCCAATTGACTATGCGTAACCTTGACATCACTGATACACGTGCAAAACTTGGCATCTACACTGGTGCTGGCTTGCTTGCAGTGGGTACAGGTTCTGCAGTGCCTCAATTAAAAGACAAAAACAAATAAGATTTGTTGAGTCAAAAAAAACCGCGCAATTTGCGCGGTTTTTTATATCCAAGCTTTATAAAGCATCACTTAAACCTACCTTTAAGCGACATTGATTGCACGTATCGATTGGTAATAAATTTGATTCCGGCCTAATTGTTTCGCACGATACAACGCCTGATCGGCAATATTTAACAGTTCATCCTTCGTCATATTTTCAGCACGATATACCGTAATACCCAAACTAATAGTGACGTGATTTGAAACCTGTGATTTGGCATGTGGAATTTCTAAACGATCGATTGCTTTATAAATATTTGACGCTACCGCATAAGCACCATGCGCATCGGTTTCAGGCAGTAAAACCACAAACTCTTCACCACCATAACGTGCGACAAAATCCATATGTCGAATGGCATTTTTAATCGTTTTGGCAATCGTTGAAATGACCTCATCACCCTTCTGATGCCCATAGAAATCATTATAATTTTTAAAGTGGTCAACATCGATGAACAGCACAGCAAGTGCTGTATTGTTTTGTTTAGATTGCTCATAAAAAGTATCAAGCATTTCATCTAATGTGCGGCGATTGGATATTTTAGTTAGTTCGTCATGCTGACTAAGATGCAATAGCTCAGTGGTATGGATACGATGTATTTTCTCACTGATATCTGCACGTAACATATTTAAATAAATCATGCGTTCACGTGCGCAGAGCATTTTACTAACAGCAAAGCCCATCACACAGCTACCCATCAATACACGACCCATAACCATTGCATCAAATTGTACATACATTGAAAACAGCATCAGCATTGTAATCACTGCTGCCAACATGCCAACCATTAGCATGTGTATAGGTTTAACCCCTGTCAAAATATATCCCAAAATATAAATCATGCAGATGATCATCATCGCTTGATGCTTTAAGGCTTCGGTGTATACAGTCATGGTCAACCATGTCATCGATAGCACAGCCCAAAATACAATGAACATACTGGCATGGGCAAAATAAGCTTTGAGAATGTTATAACGCGAGAAGGCATAAAGCGTCAGCAAGCACAGTGCGCCATTAACCAAACCCAATAAACATTTAATAAAGTCATGGCTAAAATGTTCTTTTTGAATAATCCAGTAATCCCCAGGAATAATCAGGACAGTGAGAACAAAATAAGTTAGTACACCCATCCAAAAGTATTGGCTGATGTTATGACGGGCGCGTTGTAAATTGAGCGACCAAAATTGTTGCTCGAGTTTTTTCGGAAAAATTTCACCGACACGACGCGTTTGCCGTGTAATCAGTTCTTCTATTTTTTCCTTATCGTATTGCAACTTTGCAAGGTTATACTTGTATTCCATTTCCAAGCATTTATCTAATTCTTTTAGTGATTTAAAAATACCACAGTTTTCAAAATTTATTTATACCCACAATACCATTTGTCCTGAATTCTCGTTACCATTTTCACATTATATGCATTATCATTTGTATTATTTCAAAGTTCCGGGATCGCTGTGAATACGATTACTCTTCTTCAGCCAGATGATTGGCATGCACATTTACGTGATGGTTTAGCACTTGAGCGCACAGTTCCCGATTTAGCAAAACAATTCTCTCGTGCGATCTGCATGCCAAATACTGTTCCACCGGTTAAAACAGTGGAAGAAGCGAATACCTATCGTGAACGTATCATGGCTCATGTACCTGAAGGCGTACACTTTGACCCACGCATGGTGTTGTATTTCACTGACAATACATCTCCAAGTGAAGTGAAAAAAATTAAAGAATCTGCACACGTCAATGCCATTAAACTTTACCCTGCGGGTGCAACCACAAACTCAGACAGTGGTGTCAGCGACATTAGTAAGGTCTATGCTGTGATTGAGCAACTAGAAGAACATCAAGTTCCTCTGCTTCTTCATGGTGAAGTGACACATAATCATGTGGATATTTTTGACCGTGAAAAACGCTTCTTAGATGAAGTGTTATCTCCACTGCTTAAACAATTTCCAAAATTAAAATTGGTGCTTGAACACATCACCACAAGTGAAGCTGCGCATTTTGTTCTAGAACAAGACCGTAACGTTGCTGCCACTATTACCCCGCAACATTTATTGTTTAACCGTAATGATATGTTAGTCGGTGGCATCAAGCCGCATTTCTACTGCTTACCAATTTTAAAGCGTCAAACACATCAGCAAACCTTACTTGAAGTAGCAACCAGTGCAAATCCTAAGTTTTTCTTAGGTACAGATAGCGCGCCGCACTCAAAAGATGCTAAAGAAAATGCATGTGGCTGTGCAGGATGTTATAGTGCACCTACAGCAATTGAGCTCTACGCTCAAGCATTTGATCAAGTCGGTAAAATCGACCGCTTAGAAGGTTTTGCAAGTCACTTTGGCGCAGACTTCTACGGACTCCCTCGTAATACCAATACCATTACTTTGGTAAAAGAAGATCAAGTGATCCCTGAAAGTTTAGACTATTTGGATGGCGAAAAAATTATTCCGTTATATGCGGGTAAGACCATTCAATGGAGAAAAGTGTGACAGATGAAACTCGACCAGTAGTTGGTCAACGTTTCCGTGGTTTTTTACCTGTTGTTGTCGATGTCGAGACAGCAGGTTTTAACTCACAGACCGATGCCTTACTGGAAATTGCAGCCATTCCAATTGTGTATGATGCAGAAGGGAAATTTGTGCCAGGTGAAGCTCACCATGCGCATATTAATCCGTTTGAAGGTGCGAATCTTGACCGTAGATCTTTAGATTTTATTGGTGTTGATCCATTTAACCCAATGCGTATGGCGATGGCAGAGGATGAGAAATCTGCGTTAAAGCGTATTTTTAAATCTGTAAATGAAGTACGTCGTCAACAAAACTGCACACATGCGGTATTAGTCGGTCATAACGCGCATTTTGACTTAGGTTTTGTACAAGCAGCAATTGCCCGTACCGGTACAAAAAATCAAAACCCTTTTCACAGTTTTTCCGTATTTGATACCGTAACTTTAAGTGCGGTGATGTTTGGTCAAACTGTACTTGCTAAATCGTGTATTCAAGCTGGAATTGAGTTTGATGGTAAAGAGGCTCACTCTGCCTTGTACGACACTCAAAAGACTGCTGAACTGTTCTGCTATATTTTGAACAAACTCGGCCCTCACCTACTTGACACTCTGGTGGCGGATCAATAAGATACCGCCATCTTCTAAACGTCCCTATCGTCTAGAGGCCTAGGACATCGCCCTTTCACGGCGGTAACCGGGGTTCGAATCCCCGTAGGGACGCCAATACTTCTTATCAAGCTCTTTCTTTTTTCTAATATTCATAACGAATGAATATTCTTAAATTACTTCTATTTCTATCTTAATTCTCATTGATTGAATTTCTGTGTATTAAAAAAACATTTATTGCAAATAATTCTCATTTCTATTGATTATTCTTGTAAAGTTAATGATAATCGCTATCGTTTTTATCTGCATAATTGTTGACAGCCATGCGCTTTGCCTATTCTCCCCTTAATATCGCAATTTTGACTGCTTTAGCATCTCAAACGTATGCAAATGAAAGCCAGATCACCGAAGAAATCAAAACCAATACGGTGTCGATGACACCTATTGAGGTTGAAGTTAAAGCCAAACAAGAAGTTGGTAAAACTGTTTATAGCAAAGAAGATTTAGAAAAAACGCCGAATAGCTCTAAAAACATCACTGACTTTTTAAAAGTTAATCCAAATGTGCAGTTTAGCCAAAGCCAAAATGCTTCTGGATCTCAAGCAGAACTTAAACCAGCAGAAATTTCAATTAATGGTGCACAGACCTTTCAAAACAATTTTATAGTCAATGGTGTTTCTAATAACTTATTGATTAATCCGACAGATTCTGAATCCAATACAATGCACAGCTTTGGTACTGGCTCACAAGCTATGGCTGTCAACACAGATCTACTATGTTCGCTTGAAATCTTAGATAGCAATGTTTCTGCTGCTTATGGTCAGTTTACAGGTGGTGTAATTAATGCAAAAACATGTGCACCTAACACTGAAATTGGTAAAATTCATGGTTCGATTACATATGACTATACTGAAAGTGATTGGGCTAGATATAATATTATTAGCCAAAAAGAACAAGATTTATTTGAAGAACCGAGTGAAGCCAATCAAAAAGAATATACAAAACAAGGCCTAAGCACAAATATCTACGGAAAGCTTTCAGAACAATGGGGCTTTAATAGTTATGCATCAAAAAGAACCTCGGTTATACCTGTTTTAAGTGGTTTCGATAGCCCTAAAAAAATTGATCAGGAACGAAAAAACATTAATCTTGGAACAACTTTGTTCTACTCACCTTCAGAAACAACTAAAGCTAAATTTGGCTTCGATTATGGGATCTTAGATAGTCTCAATTATGCAGATAGTCGCCGAAATTCAGAAAGTACACTTGAAACCGAGACCGTAACCTTATTTTCTGAACTCGAACACCGGTTTGGCCCAGCAACACTCACTCATAAACTCAATTTCCAGAACTCTGATAGTAACCGCCAATCGGATAAAAATTACGGCTTGATCTGGCATTTTGCCGAAGGCAGTAAAGATTGGACAGACTCAAAAACTGTTTCAGAGGGGACTATGCTAGGACAATTAGAGCAAAATCAGACGGCCTTAAGTTATGATGCCCAAGCTGCTTTCGATTTATTTAAAATAGGACAAACACAACACAATATCCTCGCTGGCGTTGGTTACAGCCATGCAGAAGTTGATTGGAGGCGTGCTTCAGATGTATTAATCACTAATAGTAATTCAACAAATCTTAAAAATTTAGGTAATTATACTTGCCTACCAGATGACTTATTATGTGACACCAATACAACTATACAAGGTTGGACAGGACAATATTTTGCATCAGCATCAATTTATAAAGCTGGTCAATTTTCGGCGCAACAAGACCGTTTCAATGCATTTATTGAAGACAATATTCAGTGGTCAGATCACTTTTCAACACGTTTCGGTATTCGGGCAGACTATGATTCTTTAAGCTCTAATTTTAACATTGCCCCGCGTAGTTCAATGTCTTACAAACCTTTTCAAGATGACAGACTGCACATTTTAGCTGGATGGAACCGATACTATGGACAGCAAACTTTAGGTACAGAACTTAATGATGCAATGGGAGAGTTATTGTATAAGGCAACACGTCCAAACCCTGAAACTGATTGGGTTGAATCTATGTCTAGTTCTTCAACTTCTACACGCCGCTCAGAACTTAAGACACCATTTAGTGATGAAACAGTTTTTGGGATTAATAGCCAGATTAAAAATTGGGATTTAGATCTAAAATGGGTTAATCGTAAGTATCAAGATGAAATATCCCGCAACCGTACAGACATTCCTCAAGATGGGTTCAATTTTTCTTACGAATATGCCAATGATGGACATGGTGAAGCAGACATCTATTCTTTGACACTAAAAAACCGAGAGCCATTCAATATTGCAGGTACGCAGCATTTATTTGCATTAGGTTTTGACTATAGTGAAATATTCCGTAGCTATATTGACTATACATCTGAATATAAAGATGCCGAACAAGACCGCTTAATTTCTTATGATGGTAAAATAATTCAATGGGCCGACCGTCCTGCGCAAAATTTTAATCAACCTTGGACTGCTCGCATTAACTGGGACATTGCTTTTGATTCAGCCCCAATAAAACTATCAAACTATTTTAGTTACAAAGATAGTTATGACGACATGATTTCAAATGGAAAGATTGACTATAACGGTTCAAAAATCGACTCTTATATTGCTTCTGAAATTAAACCTAAGTTTACTTGGGATATGCGAACAACTTATGACATAAATTTAGGTAAAGATTTAAAAGCAATTTTTGGTCTCACTATTAATAATGTAACGAATCGCATTAATACCTATGTAACTGGAGCAACAAGTACTTCAAGTACGCCTCGAGTTATGACTGAAATTGGGCGACAATTCATTGCTGATGTAACGTTCAAATTCTAAAGTAATCAAAGAGCTCTAAGGTGCTATTTTTATTTATGAAATAAGCTCTATATAAATTTAAATAACAGTATCCTGATATTTACCAACTCATACTTTCAAAACTTGAACAGGAAAACCTAAAACTTTAATTACTTTCAGTCTGACTCGTTTTGTTTATAATGAAGCAATACGTTTTTCAATGTTAGTTAACCTCATGCTTAAAAAGTTGCTCTTGGTTTTAGCCATTTTATTTCCATCTGCACTGTATATTTATATTGTCAGTCGTGATAATACCCCTGCTCCAGCTACGGAACATGCTGAACCGAAAGCCGCTTCTGAATCACAGTTTCAGACACCCGATCACTAAGTAGTGATCGGCTTTAAATATCAAGATTTTAGATTAAGATTCTCACATTATAAGAAAAATACGATTTATCTCATATTTTATTCAAATCAATCATAAAATACATCTTTCTAAACACTTATTTTCATTATGCAATCTCCCTCAGAACCTTCGCAGTCTTCATCTGCAGAGGGACATAGTCCATCGCTAAAAAGAGCGATGACGACTCGTCACCTCGTTATGCTTTCTCTTGGCGGTGCCATTGGTACTGGCTTATTCATGGGTTCAGGTGAAGTAATTTCACAAGCCGGCCCACTCGGTGCAGTCCTTGCCTATATTATTGGCGGCTTAATTGCCTATATGGTCATGCTCTGTTTAGGTGAATTGGCTGTACATTTACCTGTTTCAGGTTCCTTTGGTGCATTTGCAACGAACTATATTGGCCCAGGTACTGGGTATATGGTCTCGTGGATGTATTGGCTTGGCTGGTCTGCGACGCTTGGAACAGAATTCACCGCAGCCGCGATTCTTATGCAGGAGTGGTTTCCACAAACTTCAATTTGGTTATGGACGCTGATTTTTGCTTCAGGGGTATTGTTCTCAAATTTAAGCTCTACACGTACTTTTGCTGAATCAGAGTTTTGGTTGTCGATGGTGAAAGTCGCAACTGTGCTGCTATTCATTATTCTTGGTTTTGCTTGCATCTTCGGTTTTGTACCTTTCCAAGGTTATGAATCTGCACCGATGTTTCATAATTTAACTGAACACGGTTGGCTCCCAAATGGTTTATTTCCGCTTTTTGCAACTTTGCTGATTGTGAACTTTGCCTTTAATGGTACAGAAATGATCGGTATTGCTGCTGGCGAAACTCAAAATCCTGAAAAGAATGTACCGAAAGCCATTCATGCGGCCGTTTGGCGACTTATCATTTTCTTTGTCGGCACAATTATTGTGATTAGCTCGTTGTTAACCTATACCGATGCTGGCTTAAATGTAGGTGGTCATGGAGGTTTAAGTAGCAGTCCTTTTGTATCAGTTTTCAACCTGATGGGGATTCCATACGCTGAAGACTTTATTCGATTCGTCATTATTACAGCCTTACTTTCTACTGCGAACTCAGGCCTTTATGCTGCTTCACGCATGATGTGGGCACTGTCTGCGCAAAAACAATTGCCACCCGTATTTGGTAAATTGAGCAAATCGGGTGTGCCTTACGTTGCTGTATTAGTTACCATGATCGGTGGCCTACCAGGCTTGCTTTCAGAGCAATTTGGCGCAGATGTGATCTTTAAAAACTTAATGGGTGTCGCGGCATTCACCATGGTCATCGTTTGGATGAGTATTTGTTGGAGTCAGTTCAACTTCCGTCGCCAATGGCTCAAACAAGGTCATCGTGTATCTGAACTTAAATTCCGTACACCTTGGTTCCCATTGGTACCTATTTTAGGTTTTGTTTGTTGTACTGCAACTGGCTTAAGTATGGCGGCAGACCCTGAAATGCTCTCTGGTTTCATCGGCTGCTTGCTGTTCATGGCAGCATGCTATGCAGGTTATTACTGGTTATACCATAATAAAAATTAATCTTATCTAAGCTTTTATTCAGTGAATCTGACCAATCTCAGGTTCACTTTTTAAATGGCAAATCCTCCGTTTGTACTATTTTTTTAATTCACTACATGATCGCTGCATATTTCTCATTTTATGAGAAAACTATAATTATTTATTGACACATCTAACTTAGACCTTTTAAGGATTAAAAATTCAGTTTATGTGTATGAATAACAAACGAATAAATCGTATTTTTCAAAATTTCCTTTGACTCGGTCTCTATTTATCCATAACATACAAGCACCTCAAAACGTCCCTATCGTCTAGAGGCCTAGGACATCGCCCTTTCACGGCGGTAACCGGGGTTCGAATCCCCGTAGGGACGCCAATTCTTCTGTCAGCTCTGACAAACAATCAGTTTATTTATCTATAAATTATATTAATTGATTGCAGAACAGTAACATTGTTCACTACAATTACTCGCTTCATTTCTTGATTTTTCCTTTTACTCTATGCAGTCATCTCATTCTCCGAATGATGCTTCGCATCAGGGCAATTCTGCGCCGTTAAAACGCGCTATGAGTACTCGACATCTGGTAATGATTTCGCTTGGCGGCGCAATCGGTACTGGTCTATTTTTAGGTTCGGGTGAAGTCATTGCACAAACGGGGCCTGTAGGTGCCATTCTTTCGTATTTTTTAGGCGGTGTAATCGCCTACATGGTGATGCTTTGCTTAGGTGAGCTCGCTGTGCATATGCCTGAATCTGGCTCATTTGGCGCTTATGCTAAACGCTATATTGGTCCAGGCACAGGTTATACCATCACTTGGTTATATTGGCTGACATGGTCAGTTACCCTAGGAACTGAATTTACTGCTGCAGCACTGCTCATGCAGGAATGGTTCCCAGACAGTTCCATGTGGATGTGGACTTTAATCTTTGGTGCTTTTGTATTTAGCTTAAATATGATTTCAACCAAATGGTTTGCTGAATCTGAATTCTGGTTAGCTTTGATTAAAGTAATCACCGTAGTTGCTTTTATCGTGCTCGGCTTAATGGCTATCTTTGGTTTTATTGGCTATCAAGGTCAAGAAACAGCACCGCTCTTTAGTAATCTTACCGCACAAGGTTGGTTCCCTGAAGGCTTGTTCCCAATTTTCACGACCATGTTAATTGTTAACTTTGCTTTCTCAGGTACTGAACTCATTGGTGTTGCTGCCGGTGAAACCAAAGACCCTGCTAAAAATGTACCGAAAGCGATTAACACAGCAATTTTCCGCTTGTTGATTTTCTTTGTGGGTACCATTGTGGTCGTTACTTGCTTATTACCACATCAAGAAGCAGGTCTTGGTGGTGATGGCGTCAGTAGCTCACCATTTGTTGCGGTATTCCAACATATCGGTATTCCTTATGCTGAAGATGTAATCCGCTTTGTCATTATTACTGCGCTTTTATCTGCTGCGAACTCAGGACTATTTGCAGCATCACGCATGATGTGGTCTTTGTCTTATAAGAAGCAATTACCAGCCGTGTTCTCTCGTGTAAATGCACGTGGTATTCCGTATGTTGCAGTGATTGTAACAATGATTGGTGGCTTACCAGGATTATTGTCTGAGCAATTTGCCCCTGAAACGATTTTCACTAATCTTTTAGGAATTGCTGCATTTACCATGGTTGTGGTTTGGATGAGTATTTGCTTAAGTCAGTTTAACTTCCGTCGCCAATGGTATAAGGAAGGCAAAACTGCCAAAGATCTAGGCTTTGCCGCACCACTCTTCCCAATTGTTCCAATCCTTGGCTTCGTGTTCTGTTTCATTACCTGTATCAGTATGGTATTTGATCCAAGTATGCGTATTAGCTTCTTTGGTTGTTTGGCATTTATTGCTGTGTGTTATGCCAGTTACTATACTTTCTACCACAACAAATCTTAATTTGATTTGAGTTTTACAAAGAGCAACTTCGGTTGCTCTTTTTTTATCACTATACTGCAAGGGAAACATCAATACATTAAGCATTGAACCGTACCGGGTTTGTCGGAGACTTTTTTATTTAAGTTAGGCCACCTGACCTAACGGATTAATCTTATCATAGTACATTGCTTCAAACTCAAAAGGCGATACATAACCCAGTGCACCGTGTACA
>NZ_VOYM01000192.1:0-1212 GCF_013420285.1 Acinetobacter sp. YH01019 | reverse complement strand
TTGACATCCTCACCTCCCTTAAACGGAGGTGATTCCTACAGCTAGACGCTTATGCCCAAGCGCAAGAATGTTCATGGCACTATTTAAGTCCCTATCGTGAGTGACACCACACTCACATGACCATTCTCTTATTCCAAGACCTGTCCTACCTCTCGGACTACTTGAGGTGATCTCACCGCAGCACGAACAGATTTGGGTGGTATAGGCTTCATTGACTTCTTCAAACATTACCCCTGCGTTCTCGCATTTATACTTGAGCATTGTTTTTAGTGCTGAAAACCCTGTATCTAAAACAGACTTTGCCATTTTAGTTTTTACAAGCTTTTTGGCACTTAAGTCACCTACAATTATGAGTGCATTATTTTTAACAAGTAATGTACTTGCCTTATGCAAATGGTCTTTACGGCAATTTGCAATCTTGGCGTGTAATGCACGTACACGTTTTTTATTCCTTGCTCGTTGAGCAATACCTAATTTCTTTTCGTATTGGCGATAGAACTTGGGGTTTGAAATAACCGTACCATCAGAACAGGTTGCAATATCTTTTAAACCTAGATCAATACCTATGGCTTTGGTTGCTGTTGGTTTTTCTTGATTCGATGAATCGACCACAAGGCACACGTACCAACGCCCACGGCTGTCCTCAACAAATGAACCAGTTCTAACAGCATATTTGCTTAATCCATAGCTATCCCATAGCTTGAATTGATGTTTACCATATTGAACATATCCATCAGCGTATTTGATCGCTACTTTCTTAAACGGTATCCATCCAAGTGATTTTCTTGCTGACTTCTTGTTGCTAACACGCCATTTGAGTTTGGCTTTCTTAAACTGCTTTCTGCGTGTGACTAATTCTTCGGTGACAGCCTGAATGGTTTGGCTGTGCAAACCACACTCTTTAGATGCGCCTTTGGTGTATTGAGCAATATCAAATGCAGATAGAAATTCACCTTTTCTTTTTAGGTGCTTAAAACTTAAATCATTCACATAATTCCAAACAAAGTTCACCTCAGATGCTAATTTAATCAGCACCTTTGCGTGTTTGTCTTTTATGCGGAGTTTAAGTGTTTTCATGTGCTTATTTTAACAATAATATTTTAAGTAATGAACAACAAAGATATTTAATACGACATTCCATGTCGTATGGCTTACGCCAGTCGCTTATATCCTCGTGCTGAACCACGAGGTTTTACGCTCCAAGTGATAAAA
>NZ_VOYM01000191.1:0-1225 GCF_013420285.1 Acinetobacter sp. YH01019 | reverse complement strand
GCCATTTTTCTTTATACTGTCACTGAGGCAGGTTGGACATTTGATTTCTAGAGTTATTTGCATTTCTCTATTTTATCAAAATTCAACCTGCTTTTTTTCAGCATACTTTTTGAAACACCACCGAAAAGATATATAAGCAACAGCAGAATACTTATGTTGTAACAAGTACATGTGGCGCATGGTTTGGTATGAGTAGCCCAGAAAGCCATTATTTTATATATGAGTTTAACGATCTAGCAAAATTAATTAAATCTGAAACTATTGAATTCAAAGAGTCATTAGATATTACTATTTCAGAGCTTAATTCAGGTATAAAAATAACATCAAGCCAAAGTCCTAAAACTGGGAAAAAATATGATTATGAATTCAAAAATGGGAGCTTATATGACTTCTCAACATCTATGAATAGAAATTTAGTTTCAAAAGAAAATGATAGAATCTGTAAGGGATTCTATGATCAAGTTTATACTCAATTTAAGTATTCTTATGTACCTGGTATGACTAATCTTTTTGAAATTTTACCTAGACATGCTTATTCATGGGTTCCAAACAAAATAAAATCTAGTGAAGAATTATCAGATAAATTAGCCAATGATTTAAAAGGGAAAGATCTAACACAACGTAGAAATGTTCCTTATTCAAGATTTAAACAAGACTATTGTTCTTAACTAAACTTAAGTATTCCTAAAATTAATATAATAGGTGCTATGCAAAGTCAAAATGTTAGAACCCATTCAAAATGGGAGCTATAAGCTCCCATTTTTGACTTCGTATAAGGTGTATTATGCTAATTTTAGAAAATCTTAAAATTAAAGGAAAAAATAGTGAAAATTGGAATTTTCTGGCATTGGAATAATAAAGTCATCGGTATAGCTCATGTGTTTAATTTAGGTGATGCTGATTCAATTGGCTTAATTGATAGTCCTTACACGCATATCGAGTATTGGAAAAATGTACAAAGTGAATATCCAGAGCTTAAAGCTTATGAATATGAGCAGATTCCACGAGGTCGGGTAATTTACGATATGAACAAAGATAAAGTAATTGTCTATATGGATAAGACATTATTTACTTCCCGAACCGCATCTAAGATTTATGATGAACCGTACCGGGTTTGTCGGAGAGTCAATATTCTGAGAGACTATTCCGATGAAAAAACCAAACTATACCCCCGAAATTAGAGAAAGAGCGGTTCAATTACTAATTGAATCTGAAAAAGATTATC
>NZ_VOYM01000190.1:0-1228 GCF_013420285.1 Acinetobacter sp. YH01019 | reverse complement strand
AGTACCAGCGTACGGCCCACAGAATGATGTCACGCTGAAAATGCCGGCCTTTGAATGGGTTCATGTGCAGCTCCATCAGCAAAAGGGGATGATAAGTTTATCACCACCGACTATTTGCAACAGTGCCGATAAAAATATATCATCATGAACAATAAAACTGTCTGCTTACATAAACAGTAATACAAGGGGTGTTATGAGCCATATTCAACGGGAAACGTCTTGCTCGAGGCCGCGATTAAATTCCAACCTGGATGCTGATTTATATGGGTATAGATGGGCTCGCGATAATGTCGGGCAATCAGGTGCGACAATCTATCGATTGTATGGGAAGCCCAATGCGCCAGAGTTGTTTCTGAAACATGGCAAAGGTAGCGTTGCCAATGATGTTACAGATGAGATGGTCAGACTAAACTGGCTGACGGCATTTATGCCTCTTCCGACCATCAAGCATTTTATCCGTACTCCTGATGATGCATGGTTACTCACCACTGCGATCCCCGGGAAAACAGCATTCCAGGTATTAGAAGAATATCCTGATTCAGGTGAAAATATTGTTGATGCGCTGGCAGTGTTCCTGCGCCGGTTGCATTCGATTCCTGTTTGTAATTGTCCTTTTAACAGCGATCGCGTATTTCGTCTCGCTCAGGCGCAATCACGAATGAATAACGGTTTGGTTGATGCTAGTGATTTTGATGACGAGCGTAATGGCTGGCCTGTTGAACAAGTCTGGAAAGAAATGCATAAGCTTTTGCCATTCTCACCGGATTCAGTCGTCACTCATGGTGATTTCTCACTTGATAACCTTATTTTTGACGAGGGGAAATTAATAGGTTGTATTGATGTTGGACGAGTCGGAATCGCAGACCGATACCAGGATCTTGCCATCCTATGGAACTGCCTCGGTGAGTTTTCTCCTTCATTACAGAAACGGCTTTTTCAAAAATATGGTATTGATAATCCTGATATGAATAAATTGCAGTTTCATTTGATGCTCGATGAGTTTTTCTGATAGTTAGTCTTTGTAGAGACACAAACCTGAAATTCCGGACACCGCGCTTCAGGACATCTCCCTGGACGCCGATATCTGGCAGTATCCGGACGGGGCACTGTTGCAAATAGTCGGTGGTGATAAACTTATCATCCCCTTTTGCTGATGGAGCTGCACATGAACCCATTCAAAGGCCGGCATTTTCAGCGTGACATCATTCTGTGGGCCGTACGCTGGTAC
>NZ_VOYM01000189.1:0-1233 GCF_013420285.1 Acinetobacter sp. YH01019 | reverse complement strand
TGTACATAGTGCACTAGGTTATGTATCACCTTTTGATTTTGAAGCAATGTACTATGATAAGATTAACCCGTTAGGTCAGGTGGCCTAACTTAAATAAAAAAGTCTCCGACAAACCCGGTACGGTTCAATTGCTATCTTCAAGTGGAAAAAACAGTGTGTTGTTTTTCACTTGCCCAGAATTTTTAGCATCTTTAGCAATTTTTAACCAAGGTAGTTCTCTTCTGGATAAAATTCGTTGAATCCCTTCAGTATCGAAGAAACGTTCGTGTATGAATAAGCAATCTAAATTAATATCTGATGCAGATTTCCATTGAATATTAAAATGTTGTGGAAAAATACTATAAAGCTGATGCTTTAACTGATCTGTGTCGTGGATACTGAGTCCGGCAATTCCGATATTAATATACTGTTTGCTCATTTCATTTCTCTATCAATTGGGAAGATGATATTTGAAATATGTAAGTGAATAAAAAACCATCTTATGCGTACATAAAAGGGTTGGACTGAACTTAAGCGAAATCTAAACTTTTTTCATAAGCTTTGAGTTCGTGTCGTGCCATGGCTAAGTTTGCTTTTGAGCGATCAAGGACTAAATAGAGAAATACATTTTCATTTTTCTCTAAAGGGCGGATCAAATGATATTGCTTACCTAAAGTAATGAGAATATCAACGATATGATCATTCAAGTTAAGTGACTGAGCTACGCGTCGCTTTGAACGTACGACTTCTGTATTGCCTGCTGCGGCAAGTTCTAGGTCAATATCACCACCGCCTTGTGTTGCAAGTGCTAGCCCGCTTTCACCATCTACGAGTGCTGCTGCATGAAAACCGTCAATAGTTGTGAGGGATTCTAATGAAACTTTAGCCATATTTATTTCTCTCTCTTGTAGGTTAAGCATGATTGTTATTAGTAAGTATTTTAGTAATTAAGTTTTGTTTCTAATTACTTAATTTAATTATAGGAAGGTCAATTGGCTTTGCAATGAAATTAATTTAATGCTTTAAAAGGGAAATAATTTCCAACTAAATTAGTCAGTTTTAATTTATAAATAGTGTGATCTAATTTGCTTTTTGAATTTTGATCTGTGTTTTTAGACAGCTAATTTAAGTATAGTCAAACTACTTTATTATCCATACAGGATTCGAAAAAAACTTGAAATAACTCATCGACTGAGTCGATCAACCATTCTTTACGCTTACGTTTAACCCATGCCCACATCTGTTCTATAGGAT
>NZ_VOYM01000188.1:0-1240 GCF_013420285.1 Acinetobacter sp. YH01019 | reverse complement strand
GAAAATCGAACCCGTTCCCTATGTGCGTGATTTTGGTCTTTTCCTGAGAGAGCACGAGACCGCGCTGCGCCAGAAATTCAACCACGGCAGGACGAACTTCATTTTCGAGCCACTCTTTAGAATACCCCGTGATGATGAAATCATCCGCATACCGTACCAGTTGCAGCTTTTTGCCTGTCCATTTGGCGTTAGAGAACCTCTTAGCCAGCATCGTTTCCAGTCCGTCCAAGGTCATGTTGGCCAGCACCGGGGAGATAATACCTCCTTGCGGTGTTCCGGAAAGACTGGGAAACAGCTTGCTTTGGTAGACGTAACCGGCTTTGAGCCATTTCCGTAGAATCACCTTGTCCATTGGGAGGTTGGCGATCATCCAGTCATGGCTGATATTGTCGAAACAGCCTTGAATGTCACCCTCTAGCACCCACTCCGCACTTACTTTTCTTGACAGCACACCAAAGCACTGTGCTGCAGCATCCGCGGTTGAGCGTTGCGGTCTGAACCCATAAGAGTTCCGATCAGCGATGGTCTCCGCGATGGGTTCCAAAGCCAGCAGATGGAGCGCCTGCATGGCCCGGCATTTCATCGTGGGTATCCCGAGAGGTCTCATCTTGCCATTTTTCTTCGGAATAAGGACTCTCCGAAGCGGAAGGGGCGTGTAACCTCGCCTCTTCAACGACATCATCGCACCGGTCTTGGCCTTGGGTGTATTCCAAGTCACCTTGTCGACCCCAGCCGTGTTTTTGCCTTTGTTTTCAGACACTCGTTTGACGGCCAATGCTTTGCCACTAAACGAGTGAGTCAGCAGCCATTGCAAAGCTTTCGCCTTGTTATGCCTGCCGTCTTGTACCGCCTTCACAATACGCGCTTGCAGCCCTCTGACATGACGCTGTACAGCAATCCAATCGATGCTGTCCCACGATGTGCTGGAAGGTGCACACGCTGATACTGCTGCATTCATTTGCTCTCCCTCCATTAAAAGGGTTCTACACACTCTCTTGTGATGAGAGACCATAAGGACGTCAGCCCGCTTTCGCGTGGGGTAATGTTTCAACCTCTATCCAACCCATTACAGACTGGCATTCGCTTTTTCCTCGTTCCTTCGCCCGCATCACCATGGGCAGTTTTTGCAAACTGCTTTCCCAATGGGAGTAATACGGGATTTCCACGTTCCGCTTACTGAAGTACATCGGCTTAGGTGCCTGCTATCGACCGGGAGGCGTATGGGTCACGAATGCGTAGT
>NZ_VOYM01000187.1:0-1257 GCF_013420285.1 Acinetobacter sp. YH01019 | reverse complement strand
GCCCGTCCCGATTTTGCCTACTCTCTGATCGGCTCCGTCTCTTTTGCCGACTGGAGCCTGCATTGCGCGGAGGCCGAATCCTTTGGGGTCAGATCGCCGTAGTCATCACCATCGTTCTGGTGATGACGTGGGCGGCGACGCAATGGGTTGCCTTTCGCCTCGGCTTCCAGCCCCAGCTTGGAGCGCCATGGTTCGATCTGGCGGGCCTGCCGGTCTATTATCCGCCGGCCTTCTTCTGGTGGTGGTTTTCCTTCGACGCCTACGCGCCCGCTATCTTCGTCGAGGGCGGCATCATCGCGGTATCGGGCGGCTTCATCGCCATCGCCGCCGCCATCCTCATGTCGATCATTCGAGCGCGGGAAGCCCGCAACATCGCCACCTACGGATCGGCGCGATGGGCGGAAGACAAGGAAATCCGTGCGGCCGGATTGCTCGGCCCCGATGGCGTAGTGCTCGGCCGGCATACGCAAGACTATCTGCGCCATGACGGTCCCGAGCATGTCTTATGCTTCGCGCCGACCCGCAGCGGTAAGGGCGTCGGGCTGGTGGTGCCGACGCTGCTGACATGGCCGGGAAGCTGCATCGTCCACGACATCAAGGGCGAGAACTGGACGCTGACGGCCGGCTTTCGCGCGAAGCACGGCCGCGTCCTGCTGTTCGATCCCACGAACGCCAGATCGTCGGCCTACAATCCGTTGCTGGAGGTGCGGCAGGGGGAGTGGGAAGTCCGCGACGTGCAGAACATCGCGGATATTCTGGTCGATCCCGAAGGCAGCCTCGACAAGCGTAATCATTGGGAAAAGACCAGCCATAGCCTGCTGGTCGGCGCGATCCTGCATGTTCTCTATGCGGAGAAGGACAAGACGCTGGCGGGCGTCGCCAATTTCCTGTCCGATCCCCGCCGCCCGGTCGAGGCGACCTTGCGCGCCATGATGGACACGCCGCATCTCGGCGAGGCTGGCGTTCATCCCGTCATCGCGTCGTCGGCGCGCGAGCTGTTGAACAAGAGCGAGAACGAACGAAGCGGGGTGCTCTCCACCGATATGTCGGTCCCAAAGGCGAGCTCAGAGACCATGGAAAGCATGTTCTCGGACTTACGTAGCAACTCGTTTCTTTTCGCAGGTTGAGCCACAGAGGTGGATCAGGAAATTTGAACAACACTTATAAGTGATATTTTGCTCCCCAAATGATGTTATAAACATCAATATATGGAGTATTTTATGACACGTAGACCAAGAAGAAATCATTCAAATGACT
>NZ_VOYM01000186.1:0-1270 GCF_013420285.1 Acinetobacter sp. YH01019 | reverse complement strand
CCACTGCTGTCCCATAGTTTGCTTTAAATAAAAAAACCTGAGTCCTAACAGTTAAAATATGAGTGCAAACAAACACTTTAACGACTAGGATTCAGGTTTTGTCACATCAGAATACCGTATTTCATGAGCTAATTAAACCTGTTGTGCGACAGGATTTTGAACAACTTGCTAAAGTACACCATGTTGGACAGAAATTTAGAGCGGCTTCCCGGTGGGATCAGTTTATTGCCATATTGATGTCTCAATTCTCTTGTAGGCAAAGTCTGAGAGATATTCAATCCAATTTGGAGTGCCAACAGGAAAAGCTAAGTCATCTCGGAGCAAAGTCTATTCCCCGAAGCACGCTGGCACGAATCAATGAGCAGCAGCCTGCTGCCTTGTATCAACAGCTATTTTACAAGTTGCTTAAATACTATGAACACTCAAAAGTAGCTCATAAATTTCGCTTTAAGAATCCCTTGTATTCCTTGGATGCCAGTCATATTGACCTGTCGCTTTCCTTATGTGAATGGGCCAAAGTTCACAACTCAAAAGCCAGCATGAAACTCAGCATAGGATTGAATCACAGCAATGATATTCCTGAGTTTGTTGCAGTTGAAAATGGCAAAGAAAATGACATGGTACAAGGCCGCAAATTCCAGTTTCCTGCTGGCAGCATTGTAGTTTTTGATAAAGGCTATGTCGATTACCAATGGTATGCAAATCTGACTGCTCAAAACATTGGATTTGTCACACGTTTTAGGCCTAAATCTGTGTATCAGGTGATCCAGCAACATCCAGTGCTTGAATCCAAAGGTATTCTAAAAGATGAAACCATTCAGCTGAATAGCGCACATGCCCTAAAAAGAAAAGCCCCAGTGTTAAGAAGAATTGAATATAGAGATCAGCAAAGTGGCAAGCACTTTAGCTTTCTCAGCAATAACTTTCATTTAGCCGCCTCCACCATTGCGGCGATTTATAAAGATCGTTGGAAAGTTGAGCTGTTCTTTAAGGCGATTAAGCAGAATCTCAAATTAAAAGCGTTTCTAGGCCGCAGCAGGAACGCAATTCAGACACAAATCTGGATTGCGATGATCGCCTATTTATTGGTGAGTTTCGCTCAACATTTAGGGAAAACAGGTTGGACAGTTCAACGTTTACTCAGAATAATTCAAGTGAATTTGTTTGAAAGAAGAACTTTAAAAGCTTTATTTTCACCCGATAAAATACCCATAAAACAAGAGGAAGCTCAAATGAGCTTCCTCTTGTGAAAAATTGTGGGACAGCAATG
>NZ_VOYM01000185.1:0-1304 GCF_013420285.1 Acinetobacter sp. YH01019 | reverse complement strand
TTTATGCCATTTTTCTTTATACTGTCACTTAGGCAGGCTGGACACTTGATTTCTAGAGTTATTCGCATTTCTCTATTTTATCAAAATCCAACCTGCTTTTTTTCAGCATACTTTTTGAAACACCACCTTTCATTTTTATCATCTATATTGTTTTGATTTTATTGTATTGAAAAAGCACGGTTTACACCGTGCTTTTTTCTATCAATCTTTAAAATGAACGGGAATCCATTGATAGCTTTTTCCATCTTTAGTATAAATATGACCTAGGCCGGGGAAGGGTAAATGTGGTGCGGCAATCAGCTGACCTTCTTTAGCATATTCTGCGAAGTGTTTAAGACGGGTTTCTACCGCAGCTTTAGAGTCAATATCAAAATCTACAGTGGTTTTGGGTTGTTCAAACTGCAATGAATGTGAATGCACGATATCACCAATAAATACAACGTCTGCGCCTTCTGTTTTCAGTTTAAAGCTGTAATGTCCGGGGGTATGACCAAAAGCGGGTTTAAACTGAATATAACCAAAGGCCAAAGATTTATCTGAAAAGACTTTTACTTTTTTGGCTTTATCATAAGGTGCAAGCGCAGCTTTAATTTTCTCAACTGTAGCTAAGAATTTTTCTTGGTTTTCTTTCGGTAGCGTATTTACTGTATTCGGATTAAGCCAGTAATCGTATTCAGTTTTTGCAATATGCAGTGTCGCATTTGGGTAGTTTGCGACACCATTATTTGAAATACCGCAAACATGGTCAGGGTGTAAGTGGGTTAGGTAAATGTCATTTACTTGCATAGGCTGATAGCCTGATGCTTTCAAGTTGTTATAGATCGAACCGAGATGTGTGCCAAAGCAGCTTGCAGCACCGCTATCCACCATAATGAGTTTATTGCCTGTATGAATAAGAAAGGCATTGACTGAGGTTTGTATGCCTTTGTCATTGATTGCAGCGTATTTCTTTAAAATGTCAGTTTTTTCGCTGTCGCTTAAGCCTTTAAATAATGATGGATTGAGATAATTTGTACCATCGAGTAGGGCAGTGATTTGGGTGTTGCCGATTTGGTGATGGTAGTAGCCAGCGACTTGTTTTTGTTGGGTGATTGTCGATTCAGTTGCTTGAGTGATGTTGTTTGTAGTACTTAGAGTGAATAAGAGAAATAATGGTTTGAACGTTGTCATAGTTTTGTTGAACCGTACCGGGTTTGTCGGAGACTTTTTTATTTAAGTTAGGCCACCTGACCTAACGGGTTAATCTTATCATAGTACATTGCTTCAAAATCAAAAGGTGATACATAACCTAGTGCACTATGTAC
>NZ_VOYM01000184.1:0-1306 GCF_013420285.1 Acinetobacter sp. YH01019 | reverse complement strand
AAAATGTTTTCTAACTTAGACCAGTGTTGATCAGTCAACATTGTACGAGGCATAGCGAGGAGTAGATTTGGTTTGGCGATTAAATTCTACTTTCTCGCTATTTTTTTTGCACAGTAAATGTCAACAGCCCCTAATTTTTCCTTGAAATTTTAGGACTTTCACCTCATATTGGCTTTAATGATTTTTTAATTTGTAAATCAGATTATTTTTTTATAATAAGAGGATTTCCCCAATGATGCGGATTGGTTTGTTCTTGCTAACCAACCTCGCGGTACTGGTTGTAGCTGGCATAATCTTGTCACTCTTCGGTGTCGGTAGTTACCATGGTGCTGGTGGCCTAAACTTAGGCAACTTGCTAGTAATCTGTTTTGTGTTCGGTATGGTGGGTTCAATGATCTCACTATTCATGTCGAAATGGATGGCGAAAAAAACCACTGGTACAGAGCTGATTGACCCTAATGCACCACGTAACCAAGCAGAAGCATGGTTATTAAACGAAGTTGCGCAACTTGCTCAACGTTCTGGTATTAAAATGCCAGAAGTAGGTATTTTCCCTTCGTATCAGTCAAATGCCTTTGCAACAGGCTGGAATAAAAACGATGCGCTTGTAGCTGTGTCTACAGGTTTGCTTGAACGTATGAACAAAGATGAACTACGTGCAGTTCTTGCCCACGAAATTGGTCACGTTGCTAATGGCGACATGGTGACTTTGGCGCTGGTACAAGGTGTAGTCAACGCCTTTGTTATGTTCTTCGCACGTGTTGCAGGTGATTTCATTGACCGCAATGTTTTTGGTCGTGAAGAAGGTGAAGCACCGGGTATCGCATATTTTGTGATTACGATTGTACTAGATATTGTCTTCGGTATCGCCGCGTCTGCCATTGTAATGTGGTTCTCTCGCTACCGTGAATACCGCGCCGACGAAGCTGGTGCGCGTCTAGCTGGTAAACAAGCGATGATTTCTGCTTTATTACGTTTACAAGCAGAATCTGAAATGCCAGATCAAATGCCTAAAGAAATGAAAGCGTTTGCGATTTCTGCGGGTCAAGAACAAGGTTTCAGCTTAGCTGCCTTATTCCAGACTCACCCAACGATTGAGCAACGTGTAGCTGCATTACAACAATTAGATTGCCCATAAGCAACTAAAAGTTCAAACAGCAATAAAAAGCCTCCACATGGAGTAATGCCAGTCAGTTAAGCAAAAAAAGTTAAAATGCTGTAAAAAGAGCGTATGTAAATACGCTCTTTTTTTATGAATTTATCTCAGAATCTAGATTTAACATTAAAACAAACCCTACCTTCACTT
>NZ_VOYM01000183.1:0-1310 GCF_013420285.1 Acinetobacter sp. YH01019 | reverse complement strand
CTACTCAGCCCATGGACATGCGTGCAGGTATGGATACGACCATGGCTCAGGTGGTGAGAGCCTTTGGCTACATCAAACCGCATTGTGCTTACCTGTTCTGTAATAAACGTGGCCATCGCATGAAAGTGCTGGTACATGATGGACTGGGCATCTGGCTGTGTGCCCGGCGGTTGGAACAGGGAAAATTTCACTGGTCTAAAGTTCACCAGGGTGAAAGCGTAGCCCTCAGCCCAGAACAGTTACAGGCACTGATCCAGGGTTTGCCTTGGCAGCGCATTGGACGACAGCAGGTGGTGACGATGCTCTAAACTAGCTTGGTCCATTCTGCTATTCTCCAAACGTTCTATTTCCTCTGCGTCATGACCTCAGGCATACTGCGGTCATGAATACGCTGCCTGATTTAAGCCAACTGACCCATGAACAACTGCTGGAATTTACCCGGCAGTTGGCAATGCAGCATCAGTCTTTGGCACAATCAAATCAAGAATTAGAAAAATCAAACCAGCAATTGGATGCCAAAGTTCAACATCTTTCCATTCTCACGCAAAAATACGAGCATGAGCTCGCACTATTTAAACAGCACAAATTTGGCAGTAAAAACGAACATCTCACTGCAAAACAAATCCATCTGTGGGATGAGGCGGTTGAAGAAGATATCGCAGCGGTTGATCTGGAACTGGAACGGCTGAATGCAGATAAAACCGATGCAGCTGCACAGAAAGCCCCAGCCAACAAACCTAAACGTCGACTGCTGCCAGATCATCTACACACCATCCGTATTGAGCATGAACCTGCATCAACCCAATGCAGCTGTGGCTGCCAGTTACGTCGTATCGGCGAAGATATCAGTGAAAAACTGCATTTCAGACCGGCACAGTTCTATAAGGAACAGCATGTGCGTGGCAAATGGGTCTGTGATGAGTGTGACACCCTGACTCAGCAAGCAATGCCTGCCTATGTGATTGATAAAGGCATTGCTTCACCTGAACTGCTCAGCCATGTGCTGGTATCGAAGTATGCCGATCATTTACCGCTGTACCGTCAACGTCTGATCTATCAGCGGGCGGGAATCGAGCTTTCTAGATCAACTTTATCTGACTGGATAGGTCGCTGCGGTGTAGAACTGGAACCTCTGGCCAATGCCTTAAAAGAGGTGGTACTACAACAGCAGGTGCTGCATGCAGATGAAACACCGGTCACCATCATGCGGATGGGTGAGAATGAGAAAAAACCGAAGAAAGGTTATGTCTGGGCCTATGCCACTACACAGTACAATCCAGTTCAGGCGGTGATCTATGACTTTCAGGATA
>NZ_VOYM01000018.1:0-48086 GCF_013420285.1 Acinetobacter sp. YH01019 | reverse complement strand
GACAGATCTTGGAATAAGAGAATGGGAGTGCATGAGCTGTGGTACAGCTCATGATCGAGATATAAACTCAGCTCTAAACATTCTTGCGCTTGGGCATAAGCGTCTAGCTGTAGGAATCACCCTTTTTAAGGGGGTGAGGATGTCAATGCGACAATTTAAGACCTGATAAAGCAAACTCATTGATAAAACAGTTTTAAAAAATGAAATAATAAGTCGAAAAAAGAAGACGAATAAATAAAATTGAGGTGCTATGTTTGAAAAGAAATTGGTTGCACAATTTAAAGTGGATCAACGTGAATTTAGTTTAAAGCTATATCAATATGAAGTTACACTCGAACTCAAACAAGTATTTAAGCGCAGTACGCAACAACCACAGCGTAACGCATGGCTCGCCTTTGCTGATGAGCCAACTTATGAAGATGTGTCGGAAAATATAAATGCTTTTGCGGTGATGCAGCAGACACGCGAGCATTTAGTCAATTATATTCAGCGTCAGCAACCTCGCTATTTTTATTTTCATGCTTCGACTGCACGTAAAGCCCGAATTTACCCACGATTTGCGCGGCAATTAATACAACATTTGCCGAAGTATCGTTATTGTCAGGATGGGCAGTCATTTTATTTTTATGCGTTAGACTAAATACTACAACTTAAATTTTGAAATACAGCCAGCTTGGCTTTACGCATTTTATGCATTGGAATGGATTGAAATTATGCAGAAAAATACCGCACTGATTGTTGTCGATGTACAAAATGGTTTTACCCCCGGGGGGAATTTGGCGGTTGCACATGCAGACCAAATTATTCCGGGGATTAATCAGCTCGGGCAGTATTTCAAGAATATTGTATTAACGCAGGACTGGCATCCAGCCGATCATATTTCCTTTGCTGAAAATCATCAGGGTCATGCACCTTATGACAGTATTGAGCTGAGCTATGGCACACAGGTGCTTTGGCCAGCACATTGTGTACAAGGCACAAAAGATGCAGAGCTACATCCAGATTTAAATTTACCAAGTGCACAATTGGTCATTCGAAAAGGTTTTCATCAACACATTGATAGCTATTCTGCATTTATGGAAGCTGATCAACAGACCTCAACAGGACTGGCCGGATATTTACGTGAGCGCGGTATCGACACAGTTTTTGTAGTCGGTATTGCAACAGACTTTTGTGTAGCGTGGACGGCGATGGATGCATGTAAATTAGGTTTTGAAACTTATGTCATTGCTGACTTAACCAAAGGTATTGATTTGCAAGGTTCATTACAACACGCTTGGCAGGAGATGTTAGCCAAAGGGGTAAAACGTATTTACCTGAAAGATATTGTGCAGCAACATGCTCAGGCCGTATCTTTGACCTAAGGTGTTCCAGTAATATTCTAAGAAAAGGCACAATGAGGTGCCTTTTTTAATTTCCCCTACCAATGGAAGATGACAATGTCGGCTTTCTTAAAATTCACACAATTTATTCAAAAGACTTTTGCGCTGTGGGTCTTGTTGTTTGCTGGCATAGCCATGTTGCTACCAGACTTATTTGTATGGCTAAAAGCCTATATTCCATGGATGTTAGGTATCATCATGCTTGGTATGGGCATGACCATGACGCTAGGTGATTTTAAAAGTGTATTACAAAGCCCGAAAGCAGTGGTGATAGGGGTATTAGCACAATTCATCGTGATGCCAGGTTTAGCTTTTGCACTGTGTAAATTATTGCAATTACCGACGGAGATTGCGATTGGGGTGATTTTGGTGGGATGTTGCCCTGGGGGAACGGCTTCTAATGTCATCACTTATATGGCGAAGGGCAATACGGCGCTTTCGGTGGCATGTACGTCAGTTTCAACATTACTTGCTCCGATTTTGACCCCTGCTATTTTTTACCTGTTGGCGAGTCAGTGGATTGAAATTAATGCCATGTCGATGTTGGTATCAATTTTACAAGTGGTGTTGTTCCCGATCATTGTTGGTTTAATTATTCGCACCATTTTTAAAAGCAAAGTTGAAGCCTATATTCAGGTCATGCCTTTAATTTCAGTGGTGGCGATCGTTGCGATTGTGGCTGCGATTATTGCTGGCAGTCGGGTGCAGATTTTAGAGTCTGGTCTATTGATTTTAGCTGTGGTGGCTTTGCATAACGGTTTGGGTTATTTATTGGGCTTTTGGGCCAGCCGCTTGTTTAAATTGCCTTATGCTGACTGTAAAGCCGTATCGATTGAAGTCGGTATGCAAAACTCAGGTTTGGGTGTGGCTTTGGCTGCGACCCATTTTGCTGCATTACCTTTGACCGCAGTTCCAAGTGCGATTTTCAGCCTATGGCATAATATTTCAGGGCCTGCTTTGGCAACCTATTGGGCCAGTCGTAGCGAAGAGCCATCTAAAACCTCTCAACCGACAGATTCACGTTAAAACGTATTTCAAAATGAAAAGGAGAGCATCGCTCTCCTTTTATATTTTTTTATATGAAGATGAATGGAGTAAAACAATCAATCTAAAGGTTTTTAGCCCAATCCTAAGCTTTGTAACATAAATGTCATAACTGCTGCCTAACATGCCGGCTAAACACTTTATATAGACTGTTTTAAGCAGCATTGAGAGGGTATGGAACATTTTCAGCATTCATCTGAAACCTATTTTAATCGTGAATTATCGCTTTTGGCCTTTCATCGTCGGGTTTTGGCACAAGCATTAGATGATCAATTACCTTTATTAGAACGGTTGAATTTTCTCATTATTTTTTCACGAAATTTGGATGAATTTTTTGAAATTCGTATTGCAGGATTGATGAAACAACGTGATTTGAATGCCATAGCGCGTACACCAGATGCAATCCCAACTGAAGTGATTTTGGATGAATTGTCTGAGATCATCCATCAAACAGTACAGCAGCAATACAATGTGCTAAATCATGCGATTCTTCCAGCTCTGCAAGCACAAGGCATTCGCTTTATTCAGTTCCAAGATATATTAGAAAAGCATAAGCCATGGATTAGTCAGTATTTTAGTAAAGAAGTGCAGCCTGTCCTGACGCCAATCAGCTTAGATCCATCGCATCCATTTCCTCGGTTAGTTAATAAAAGCTTAAATTTTATTGTCAGTCTTGAAGGCAAAGATGCCTTTGGCCGTGCAATTGAGATGGCGATTGTGCCAGCACCGCGTTCCTTGCCCCGACTCATTCACATGCCGGCTGATGTTGCGGGAAATACCGATACGCAAATCTTTTTGACTGCAATTATTCAACAGCATATCAATGAACTATTTCCGGGTATGAAAGCCAAAGGCTGTTATGCCTTTCGTGTGACGCGGAATGCCGATTTGGTTTTGGCTGAAGATGTCGATGATTTAGCCGTGGCATTGAAAGATGAATTATCGTCACGACGCTTTGGTCGCGCTGTGCGCCTCGAAATTGAAGATGATTGCCCACAAACTATTATTGATTATTTGCTGAATGAATTTGATTTGACCCCCAACGAACTTTATCGCATTGATGGTCCAATTAATTTATCGCGTTTAAGCACTAGTTTTAAACGCCCAGAGCTAAAATATCCAATCTATACGCCAGTGATACCCAAAGTTTTACGTAAGCAAACTGGTATGTTTGATGTGCTCAAGTCGCAAGATGTGCTTTTGCATCATCCTTTTGATTCATTTCAGCCTGTGATTAATTTATTGCGTGAAGCGGCGAAAGATCCAAAAGTTTTGGCGATTAAACAAACTTTATACCGCAGTGGCCCTGATTCTGAAATTGTACAAGTGCTTGCCGAAGCGGCTCGTAATGGTAAGGAAGTAACGGCTGTCATTGAACTGCGTGCGCGTTTCGATGAAGAATCAAATATTACCGTGGCGAATATTCTGCAAGAAGCTGGTGCTGTCGTGGTATATGGCATAGTGGGATATAAGACCCACGCCAAAATGATTTTAATCGTTCGCCGAGAAAATAATCAGCTACTACGCTATGTCCATTTAGGCACTGGAAACTATCATGCTGGCAATGCTCGCATGTACACGGATTATGGCTTGATGACCACGCAGCCAGATATTTGTGAAGACGTACACCGAATGTTCCAAGAGCTGACGGGCATGGGCAAAATGGCCAAATTAAAAGCCTTGTTACACGCACCTTTTACTTTACACATCGAATTGCTCAAGTTAATTGAACAGGAAATTGACTGTGCCAAAGTGGGTCAATCTGCGCGAATTATCATTAAGGTCAATGCTTTGACTGAGCCACAATTGATCGCTGCTTTATATCGTGCTTCTCAAGCAGGTGTGCAGGTCGATTTAATCGTACGTTCAATTTGTTGCTTGATCCCACAGGTTAAGGATTTATCTGAAAATATTCATGTTCGTTCAGTGGTAGGGCGTTTCTTAGAACATACGCGGGTGTATTATTTTGAGCAGGGTGGAGAAAAGCGTTTGTACTGTGCCAGTGCGGACTGGATGGGGCGTAACCTATTTTCTCGGGTAGAAACGTGTTTTCCAATTGTGGACGGTCGTTTGAAAAAACGCATTATTAAAGATGGTTTGTTGAATTATTTACAAGACAATCAAAATGCTTGGGAATTACAATCGGACGGGCAGTGGTTCAAAGTAAATGGTGTTGAAAATGAAGCGGTGCACAGTGCGCAGCGTTATTTGATAGAACAAAAAGCTTCAACGGTTTAAGCCCGTTGAATAAAAAAATCCCGCCTAAGGCGGGATTTTTTTATTCGGTAGAATTAAGAAGCTTTCGATTGCTTCGACTTTAAAATTTCAGTACGGAAACTTTGTGCCAATTCGGCTGCATCACTGTCCATACCATTGATAATAAAGGCGTGTCGAGTGAGTACATTAGTTGGATTTGGCAAGCTGACCAACTGGAAGTGATCGGCAATGTCTTTTAATAATGTGGTTGGCACATGCATCGCACTTTCTTTAGCAGATAATTGTTGTACCAAACGCTCGGCCGCTTGAACAGAAGAAAGCTGCATCGCCTCCACTGAGCTTGAAATTGCACTGCGAGTTTGCAGTACGAAACGCTTTTCTTCACGGTAGCGCTTATATAAAACATCAGACAATAATTGGAACACAGCACTGATCATCGTCAAGCAACGTAACGCATCAGGTGTATCAGCAGTCATGCTGATGGTTGCGCCATGCTCATCAAATTTGTGCACGGTGCTAATGTCTGAACTGTTAAGTTTGTAGTGTTGCAAACACAGTTCGGTGGCTTTATTTAAGAAAATTTGACACAAATTAAAATATGGCACAGAAACAGTTTTATTGACCGTATCGAGCAATTGTTTCGGATCATAAAATTGAATATTCAATGCCAAGCTATTGCTATCGAGTACCACAGGTTTAATTTCTTTATGTTTGGCCTTGGCTTGCGCATTTTGCTGCGCCTGCGCAATCGCAACGGCAGCATTATGCTTTTCTTGCTCTAATGCTTGGGTCAATGTTTGAATTTCATGTTTCAAACGAGATACGTTGTTAATGCGCGCCAAATATTCTGTACGGCTTGGACGGGCAATAGCACGATAGGCTAACCATAATAAACCGTGTAAGAACAATGAAAATAGAATCGCTGCCCATTGGGTACGTAGAATCTCACCAATGCTTGGTTTAATCAGGGTAATTTCAACGGTGCCGACTTTTTTCTCATTTTGTAGAGCATCACGAACAAATATTTCGCCATCACGGGTTTTGGTCAAACCACCGGTTGCTAATACTTGATTGTTGGCATTTAAGATCCGAATAGATGCAACACTCGGATTTGTCGCATAGCGATCAGCCAATAATGCTAAAGACACAGTATTGGCAGGTTCCAACTCAGATAAACTGTCTGTGACCAATTGAGTGGTCATGAGCTGTCCCTGACTGGCACGGTTTTCGTTCAGTTGGTGGGTTGTTGCCAATACCAATAAAAAGGTATGTAAAGCGAAACAAACTACTAATAGGCTAGCAAATAGCCCTTGTCTAGGCGCATTCAACGTAAACTTCCAAGGCAATTCTATTCAATTTCGATTATGATTCTTACAATAGTTGTAGCTCAGACCCGAGTCAATTCATGCGAGAAATCATTCTTATATCATTTTTAGGACCTGACCAACCTAATCAATTTACACGATTAATGCAGGTTCTGTCCGCTCATTCCTTACAGATTTTAGATGTTGGACAAGCAGTCATCCATAATCAGCTGACTTTAGGTATTGTTGTTTCGTCGGAAGATCAGACTGCGACAGCATTAGCCATGAAGGAAATGTTGATTTTAGCACATGATATTGGCTTAACAGTGCGCTTTAAACCAATCTCTACAACAGAATATCAACAATGGGTAAATGAGGGAGGCCGTACACGCTATATCGTGACGGCACTTGCGCCAGAATTGCAGGCTTCTCATTTACAGGCAGTTACAAATATTGTGTCGAGCCAAGGCTTCAATATTGAAACTGTGACCCGTTTATCGGGTCGTGCTGAGTTAGAGGGAGCTGTTGAGGGGCCGAAACGTGCCTGTGTTCAGTTTGGTCTGAAAGGGCAAATGTTAGATGCAACCGCAATGCGTGCTGCTTGCTTACGTCTGTCTACTGAATTGGGCGTAGACGTAGCAGTTCAGGAAGACAATGCTTACCGTCGTAACCGCCGTTTGGTTTGTTTCGACATGGACTCTACCTTAATTGAGCAAGAAGTCATTGATGAACTTGCCATTGAAGCAGGCGTGGGTGCGCAAGTGGCTGAAATCACTGAGCGTGCAATGCAAGGTGAATTGGACTTCCAAGCCAGCTTCCGTGCACGTGTGGCGTTACTTAAAGGTATGGATGCATCTGTACTGCCAAAAATTGCTGAACGTCTTACCGTGACCGAAGGTGCTGAACGCTTAATTTCAACTTTGAAAGCATTGGGTTACCGCACCGCCATTTTGTCGGGTGGCTTCCAATATTTTGCTGAATATCTTCAAGCCAAACTCGGCATTGATGAAGTGCACGCCAATGTGCTTGACGTGCAAGATGGTGTGGTGACAGGTGAAGTAAAAGGCCACATTGTGGATGGTGCACGTAAAGCATTTTTATTGACTCAAATTGCTGAAGAAATGGGAATTTCACTGGAGCAAGCCATTGCTGTGGGTGATGGTGCCAATGACTTACCAATGTTGTCATTGGCAGGTCTTGGCGTGGCGTTCCGTGCTAAGCCATTGGTACGCCAAAATGCCAATCAAGCCATTTCAAGTGTTGGCTTAGATGGGGTGCTTTACCTATTGGGTGTACATGATAAAGATTTAAACCGTGCTTAAATAAGTTTGGTTTGATATTTTAAACGCAGCATTCTTGCTGCGTTTTTTTATACCAATTCAAGTCGCTGTCCGATGAGTGGTAAATAAAAATTGTTGATAAAAACAACGATTAACAGCATTCGAAAAATTAATTTATTTAGGCAAAAAAGCATGGTTTTTTTTGTAATGACACGCGAGACGAGATGTCATCATTGTTCCAGAAATTATCTAAAAAGAAAAAATGTAATGACAAAATAATGTTGCGACAAGGTGTGTCGCAAGGACAAAAATACAGACTTTTTTTATGCAAAAAACTCAGCATAATGCTTGCAAGAGATTGAGATCGACCAAATCTATTTACTGAATACACAGTAGTGAGACAGGTCAGCATCCTGTCACAACAAGAGATGTCACCTGTCACATGACGGAGGTTTTTATGTTAACAGCGAATTTAGCAACCATCGTTGGCCTGAGCTTGGTATCGGCTGCTGTGATTGCTGTTTTCTTCTCGCCTTATCGTCGCTGGTTGGGTTTTATGCTAGCGGGGATGCTGGTGTGGGGGCTGATTGAAGTGATTCGTTATGGCACACAAACCATGTTCGAATTGCCTGTGACCTATAGTTATTTAACAGCGCTAATGGCAGCTATGGTGGTCTTCACTTTGGTGTTATTACGTGAAGATCGTCGTGCTGAACGCGCATTAGCAAAACGCCAATGTATTGAACATACACCGGTCTATGATGAAGAACAGCAGTGCTCTAGTCGTTAATTTAAAAAATAACAAAACAAAATGCGCCCAAGGGCGCATTTTTTATGAACTCATCAGTGAGTATAGAGATACAAAGGCTTACTTCTGAAAACCGAAGTTATGGTAGGATGAAGCCAGTCAATTTTCCAACAATTACAATAGGCTTCAAGTCATGAAACTATCATCCATTCCTGTCGTAAAACTTCCTTTCGTTGATGTCAGTACAGATCCATTAGACTTACTCGTGGCAGGTCTGGCTCTTCGTATGAAACAGTTAGCACGTACTAGCCCAAAATTTATTGAATTGGTGCATGAACGTCAGTTCCGTATACAAATTGGTACGGACTTGGGGCTAGCACGTCAAATTATTGTAAATAATGGTCAGATTGATACGGTTGCTGGTGATGCGGAAAAAGCTGATTTCGTTTTACAGTTTGCAGACAGTGAGCAGGGTGTGAAAACGCTAATGAAAGGCGATCCAACTGCATTTATGACAGGTATGCAAAATGGCAGTATTAAAATGGAAGGTGATTTTGGCCTATTGGTTTGGTTTAACCAAGTTGCCAAATTGATTCCACCTAAGCTGCCAAAACCAGTGAAAGAAAAAATCAAACTGGCACGTGCATTTATTAAAGAGAAAACCGGTAAATAAATTTAATTTTCATTGAAATTTAAAGCTTTTTTGGTAAGAATACCTCCGCTTTTTAGGGGGTATTTTTATGAAAAAATTAATTACATCGGGTTTAATTGCCGCATCATTAACAATGACAGGTTGTGCAAGCATTATTTCGGGGTCAACTCAAACTTTAACGTTTAAGTCAGTGCCAGATGAAGCATCGATTTCGATTACAAATAAAGCTGGAGAAAAAGTACATACTGGCATCACACCTGCAACTGTTACTTTAAAACGTGGCACTGGATACTTTAAACCTGCAGCTTATGAGGTGACATTTAAAAAAGATGGCTATCAAACAAAGACTGTACAGGTAACAGGAACGGTAAATGGTTGGTATGTCGCTAATATTATTTTTGGCGGACTTATTGGTTTGTTAATTGTTGATCCAGCAACGGGTGCAATGTATACATTGAATCCGTCTGATGTAAATGTGGTATTAGATGCGAATCAAACAACTGCTGCACAGAAAAATGAGCAATCATTAACAGTTATGCTTGTGAAAGATATTCCAGTAGATATGATGCAACGCGCAAAATTAATTACAACGCTGTAAAAGCTGAGATTTAATTTAAGTAATAAAAAAGCCCTCAACTGAGGGCTTTTTTATTACTTCGTTTTTATTCAATTTCTAAATTAAAAGTGACCGGCCCATCATTAACTAAATGTACTTTCATATCCGCTGCAAAAATGCCTGTCTGTACATTTTTAAATTGTGATTTTGCATAGTCGACCAATTGTTCATAGAGGGCTTTTGCTTCGCTTGGCGGCATAGCTGGGCCAAAATCAGGACGTAAACCTTTTTGCGTCTGTGCCATGAGGGTAAATTGAGAAACCAATAATATGCCACCATCTGCTTGGCTCACATTCCATCCCATTTTGCCTTGTTCATCATCAAAAAAACGATATTTCAAAATCTTATCAATCAGCTTTTTGCCTTTCTCAAAATTATCATCTTTGCCAAGTCCCAAAAAAACCAAAATACCGTGATTGATTTCACCGGTCACTTGACCATCGACCACGACTTTGGCTTCAAGAACTCGTTGTAACAAGGCACGCATATATAGGTCCAAATAGTTCAGATAAAGAGGACAATGATTGTAGCAAAGCTCAGCTTTTGTTTAATCAGAACTGATGTTTTTTTGATCTTAATTAATTGAAAAATAAATGGTCAATATTTAATAATCTGAATATACGATTGAAATAATAAATATTATCTGTTTTGTCTCTATAAAGAATATCCGTATCTTTAGCGGTGCAGGAAAGGTATTTAATTTAGAGAGATAGACCATGTTTAAGCGTTCTTTGCTGGTTGCAATGCTTGCAACAGTTACAGCTGCGACTCAAGCTGCGGCGTTAACTAAAGACAACGGTGCACCTGTAGGTGACAACCAAAACTCAATTACAGCAGGTCCTAACGGTTCTGTATTGCTTCAAGATGTGCAATTAGTACAAAAATTACAGCGTTTTGGTCGTGAGCGTATTCCTGAGCGTGTTGTACACGCACGTGGTACAGGTGCTTACGGTGAGTTCGTAGCAACTAAAGATTTATCTGATCTAACAGTAGCTTCATTGTTCAAAGCAGGGACTAAAACTCCTGTATTCCTACGTTTCTCTACAGTAATTCACGGTAAACATTCGCCAGAAACTCTACGTGACCCGCACGGTTTCGCGATCAAGTTCTACACTCAAGAAGGTAACTGGGATTTAGTGGGTAACCAAACTCCAGTATTCTTCATCCGTGATGCAATCAAATTCCCTGACTTCATTCACGCAATGAAGCCAAGCCCAATTGACAACGTTCAAGACGCGAACCGCGTATTTGACTTTTTGTCTAGCCAACCATGGGCAACCAACATGTTGACTTATGTGTATGGTAACCTAGGTGTTCCAACTAGCTACCGTGAACAAGACGGCTTCGGTGTACACGCATTCAAACTGTACAACGATAAAGGCGAATACAAATACGTGAAGTTCAACTTCCGCTCTAAACAAGGCGTGAAAGGTCTGAACGTTAAAGAAGCGGGTGAGTTACAAGGTAAAGACTTCAACCACTTGACTAACGATTTGTACAAAAACATCAACGCGGGTAACTTCCCTAAATGGGATCTTTACATCCAAGTTATGGATCCTAAAGACCTTGGTAAGTTTGACTTCGATCCACTAGATCCAACTAAAATCTGGCCAACTAACCTAGTTCCAGAAACTAAAGTGGGTACGTTGACACTTAACCGTATGCCGAAAAACTTCTTCCAAGAAACGGAACAAGTGGCATTGGCTCCAGGTAACTTAGTACCAGGTATCGAGCCATCAGAAGACCGTCTATTACAAGGTCGTATCTTCTCTTACTCAGATACTCAAATGTACCGTTTGGGTGCGAACCACCAACAAATTCCTGTAAACCGTCCAGTGGTTAATGTGAACAACAACAACCAAGATGGCTACATGAACGTTGGCGGTACTTCATCTAACGTGAACTACGAACCAAGCCGTATTGAGCCAAAACCTGCGACTGCTAAAGCACGTGCGGTAGAAACTCCACTTTCTGGCACAGTTCAACAACGTGCTGTGAAAGAGCAAAACTTCAAGCAAGCGGGTGAACTTTACCGTTCATACACTGCTAAAGAAAAAGACAACTTAATCATGAATTTAGCAGCTGACTTAGGCAACGTTAAAGATTCAGAAACGAAACACATCATGTTGTCTTACTTCTACAAAGCAGATGCTGACTACGGTACACGTATGACGAAGGCTGTAAACGGTAATATCGCGACTGTTAAAGCGAAAGCAGCTCAATTGAAAGACTAATTTCGATTCGTCAATCAAATCGGTGACTAGGGTATAGGAGTCACCACCGAGAAGTCCTGTAAAACTCAAATCCTTTCCTGCAACCCTAGGGGAGTTTTACAGGCACTCTTTTCTGAATGTTTTTTCAAAACCGTTGTTTTACACCTTTGTAATTTTGATTCTTGTTGGAGTTCATCATGAAAGCTTTGAAGCACGCAATATTTATGAGTCTTTTTGCAGCGAGTACGGCATTCGCAACGGCTACAGTTGCTGCAGATATCTCCCCGACTCAGGCGTCTGAAAGTCATCAGGTGGCCTCACAACAAGAACTAATCAATTTATTCTTTGCGGCTGCGAAAATAGGCAATCAAGAAGTGATAGATGAGTTCTTAAAAAAAGGCTTTCCTGTGGATGTACGTAATGGCTCAGGCTTCACACCCTTGATGATGGCGACTTACTATGGTCACCAACCTATTGTGACGACATTGTTAGCCTATGGAGCAGATCGCTGCGCACGTGACAATAAAGGCAACACTGCGCTGATGGGTGCAATGTTTAAACTGGAGTGGGCGATTGCCAAACAATTGCGCCAAGTTGACTGTGATATGAATGCGCAACAAACTGGGCAGAAAACAGCAGAGCAGTTTGCACGTGAGTTTGGTCAGGAAGAGAAATATCAGCAATTATTGAAAAAATAACCGCAAAATAAGTTTTTCATCCTGCTGAAAAATACTGAAAAAGCCGATGATTTGAGTGAATTAATACTGAATTCAACCAAATCAATCGGCTTTTTTCAAATAAAGTATGCTTTAATGCAATGAGTTGATAAAAACTGAAAGTCTTTATGTCTCCAATCATTCACTCTTTATTAGACACAGATCTATATAAATTCACCATGCTTCAGGTGGTGTTGCACAAATTTCCTCAAACCCACAGCGTTTATCATTTCCGTTGCCGTAATTTGGACGACACAGTTTATCCGCTGGTTGAGATTTTGGATGATTTGAACAGCCAACTCGACATGCTTTGCCAGTTAAAATTCAAAGAAGATGAACTGACTTATTTACGTAGCTTACGTTTTATTAAAAGTGACTTTGTTGATTATCTCGAATTATTCCAATTAAAACGCCGTTTTATTAAAGCGGGTATTGATGATGAAGGTCGCCTCGATATTTGGGTAGAAGGCCCAATGGTTCAAGCGATGATGTTCGAAATCTTTGTTTTAGCCATCGTCAATGAACTATATTTCCAACGTATTCGTACACCTGAAGTTTTAGCCGAAGGTGAGCGCCGTTTACAGCATAAAATTGCCTTACTGAAACAGTATGAAGCACAGCAAAATCCAAACGATCCACCATTCTTGGTGTCTGATTTTGGTACGCGTCGTCGTTATAGTTATGCATGGCAAAAGCATGTAATTGAAGAATTTAATCAGGCTTCGCCGTATATTTTCCGTGGTACCAGTAATGTTCTGATTGCCAAAGACTTGAACATTACTCCAATTGGTACCATGGCGCATGAGTTCCTACAAGCGTTCCAAGCGCTTGATGTTCGTCTACGTAACTTCCAAAAGTCTGCGCTAGAAACATGGGTACAGGAATACCGCGGTGATTTAGGTATTGCCTTGACCGATGTGGTTGGAATGGATGCATTCTTACGTGATTTCGACCTGTACTTTGCCAAATTGTTTGATGGTTTACGCCATGATAGTGGTGACCCATATGAATGGGGTGACAAAGCATATGCACACTATAAAAAGCTTAAAATTGACAGTAAAACCAAAATGCTGACTTTCAGTGATGGCTTGAACATTGAAAAAGCTTGGGATTTACACAATTACTTTAAAGACCGTTTCCAAGTGAGTTTTGGTATTGGCACCAACTTGACCAATGATATGGGGCAAACTGCACTGAATATCGTGTTGAAGTTGGTTGAATGTAATGGTCAATCTGTGGCAAAAATTTCCGACAGTCCGGGTAAAACCATGACGGATAACGACACCTTCTTGGCTTATTTACGTCAGGTTTTTGACATCTCTGAAGTGAGCGCTTAAGCACAGTTTTAGATAAAACTTAAAAAGCCGAATCAATGATTCGGCTTTTTTATATCTAAAATATTGCTAAAGGAATGCAAAAATTCAGAATAATAGTGAAAATGACTTATGCTAAGATCAAATTCAATCGGGCAAAGTACAACACGAAAACGATGACTGCATCTACATTTAATTTTGGTCTGCTGATTGAAGCAGAAGATTTAGTGCCTCATTTGGGCAACGAAAAACTACGGATTATTGACCTCAGTCGTCGTTCGGTGTATGACCAATTACATATCCCGCATGCCTTACATGTACAACCTAAACTATTGGTACGCCAAGATGAACAAGCGATGGGGCTATTGCCTGATCAGGCCGGTTTAGAACAGCTGATTGCTTACCTGAATATCACACCAGAACATCATGTGGTGGTGTATGACGATGAAGGGGGGGCATGGGCAGGGCGTTTAATTTGGAACTTACATTGCCTCGGTTTTGAAAATACCAGTTTACTGAACGGTGGTATTCATGCGTGGTTAGGTGCGGGCTTGCCAACCTCATCAGACGTTGAGCAGTTTGCACCAGTATCTCCATTGGTGACTGTCGATGTGCAAGCACGTGAACAGTACCAAACGACTTACGAGACGCTGCTGGAACAGGTACAGCAGCAACAGGTACAAGTATGGGATTGCCGTACCGAAGATGAATATACCGGACTACGTTTAGCCGCGCGACGCGGCGGTCACATTCCAGGTGCACGTCATTTCGAATGGAGTACTGCCCTAAACCGACAAAATCATTTAAAATTGCATCCTTTAGAACGCACACAACAACGCTTAGAACAATTGGGATTCAATTTAAACGAACCTGTCGTGGTGTACTGTCAGTCTCATCATCGTTCAGGCTTGGCTTATATATTGGGACGTTTACTCGGTTGGAACATTCAAGCTTATGATGGTGCGTGGAGCGAGTGGGGCAACCGACTCGATAGTCCTGTGATCACCGGAGAGTTGCCGTCTTGAGCCTTACATCTCAGTTAAAAAAACAAATTTTTATTCAAGCACAGCGTGTTGTTCCGCAGCATAAATTATCACGTATTGTCGGTAAGCTTGCAGCAAGTGAAAATCCTGTAGTGAAAAATGCCGTAATTACTGCATTTAAAGCGCAGTATGGCATCGATATGTCGATTGCTGAACAAAGCAATGCCTTAAAATTTAAGTCATTCAATGAGTTTTTCACGCGCTCTTTAAAAGAGGGTGTACGTGAAATTGACAGCAATGCCAATAGTGTTGTTTCACCCGCAGATGGTGCAATTTCTCAACTGGGTAAAATTGAAAATGGTGATGTGTTTCAGGCCAAAGGTCAGAAATTTACGGTTGAAAATTTGATTGCAGATCCACAATTGGCTGAACCCTTTAAAAATGGTCAATTTGCAACTGTGTATCTATCACCAAAAGATTATCACCGCGTACATATGCCATTTGCAGGGACCTTAACTGAAACTCTATATGTGCCAGGTGAGTTGTTCTCAGTGAACCAAACCACTGCGGAAAACATTCCGGGTTTATTTGCGCGCAATGAGCGTATGGTTTGCTTATTTGATACTGAAGTCGGTCGTATGGCTGTGGTACTCGTGGGCGCGATGATCGTTGCAGGGATTGAAACTGTTGCAACAGGGAAGGTAAAGCCAACGGGTCGCTTAGAGTTAAATCAACACGATTTATTCTTGGAAAAAGGTGCCGAACTTGGTCGTTTCTACTTGGGTTCAACAGCTGTGGTTTTATTTGAAGAAAATAAAATGCAATGGGATGCCGCATTCAAAGCCAATTCAACGGTCGTAATGGGCGAAGCAATGGGGCATACACTTTAATCAAGTTTCAATATCATGAAATTCCTTCTCCCTGTGGGAGGAGGTTAGGTGGAGGGAAAGCTTCTTTCCCTTGCAAAGCAGTGCTTCTCATCTCCCACGAGTAAGGGAACACAAGAGATAAAAAAAGCGCCATTTGGCGCTTTTTTAATTCAGTCACTTAGCGTTTTACAACAATTGAGTCGATGCTACTATGACGTAAAGTCTGTTGTGCAATCACAGCGGCTTCTTGTGAATCATAAGGGCCAGACACGACACGGTACCAAATTTTACCGTTTTCATTACTTTGAATCACATCGGCTGATAAACCGTTCAAAATAATTTCAGCACGTCGTGCATCGGCTTGATCAGGATCATCATAACTGCGCACTTGCAGAATATAACTTGCAGCAACAGGCGCAGTTTCTGTGGCTTCTATTCCAGGCTCTGTGGTTTCAACTGGCTTTTGTTCTGGTGCATCAACAATCACCACCGTTTCTTTATTTTCGGTTTCTGGAACAGCTTGTTCAGGAATTGGCGTCACTTGTTGCTGAGGCAACAGGTCGTAGAAACGATAGTCTTTATTGGTTTCTTCCTGATAATGTTCAGACGTAATTTGACCTTTTGGCTTCACAGGCTCCCAAGGTTTCCAAAGCATGAGCGCAACTAAGAAACTCAACACGATTAAAATGATGACAAGTGTACCTAGCCATGCTGGAATCAATGGTTTTTTAGGCTTATTTGGCCGATCAGATACACCGCGCTGCGTTTTTCCAAACACGTGGAAACCTCATTTAATTTTAATTGTCACGAACCACTTTGGGACAGCCCAAAGTAGCAAGTCTTGATTGTTATATATTACATGAGTGTCATCAGGAATTTGTTTAATTTTCACAATTTCAGCACAGCCAAGATGACACGGACATATTGCTGAATATAAACGAAATACAGGCTCATTTCGAGCCTGTATTGAAAAGGATTCTTTTTAGCACAATGCAATTGATGACGCTTAAACCCATGCGCTGTTTTTGTGCATGGGCGATCCCGATGAATTTCTATTGTGTTCGTAACATGAATGGTTGCTTACATGCTTTCAGGAGCACTCACACCGAGTAATTCAAGACCGTTGCGCAGTACTTGTTGCACGTTAACAGAAAGTAATAGGCGCGCTTGTGTTAATTCAGCATCATCACCCAATACTTTATTTTCGTTGTACCAACCGTGGAACAGCGCAGCAAGTTCTTTTAAGTAGTTACCCACTTGGTGTGGTTCATAGCTGTTTGCAGCACGAACAACAATTTCAGGATAAGCAGCAAGTTTAGCCAATACTTCTGTTTCAGCTTCAAGCTCAAGTTTTGCAGCGAACTGGCGAGCATTTTCAGCAGAGAATTGAACATTGGTTGCCACTGCTTTTTCTAACATACGGCAGATACGTGCGTGCGCATATTGAATGTAGTACACCGCATTGTCTTTACTTTGTGACACAGCAAGGTCTAAGTCGAAGTCAATGTGTTGTTCTGATTTACGCATCACGTAGTAGAAACGAGCAGCATCGTTACCGACTTCTTTACGAAGGTCGCGTAAAGTAACGAACTGACCTGAACGTGATGACATTTGTACCATCTCGCCGCCACGCCACAAGCTCACGAACTGAACTAATAGTACAGTTAATTTTTTAGAGTCATAACCTAGAGCATCAATGGCTGCTTTTACACGTGCGATATAACCGTGGTGGTCAGAACCCCAAATATCGATGATGTCTGTATAGCCACGTTGTAATTTATTCAGGTGATATGCGATGTCTGAGGCAAAATAAGTGGTTTGACCGTTACGACGTTTAACAACACGGTCTTTTTCATCGCCAAATTCAGTCGATTTAAACCAAATGTTGCCATCTTTTTCATAAAGGAAGCCACGTTGATCCAGCATTTGTAATGCTTCATCGATTTTTTCAGTCAAAGTTGCTTCGCTGAACCATTGGTTGAAGGTCACACCAAACTCACCAAGGTCATCTTTAATATCATCAAGAATGGCTTTCAGCGCAGCTTGATGGAATACACGGTAGCCTGCAGCCAAATGGTTTTGAGAATTATGAATCAAACCATCAATATGCTTTTCTTTGTCGCCAGAAAGCACCACTTTGTTGCCTTCAGCATCAAGCTCAGCTGCATATTGAACGTCTTCTGGTACATCTTTATAGATGTCCGCAACTGGACGTACATGTGCATCGCCGTCTTGATCAATAATGCTTTGCGCGATTTCTTTAACGTAGTCGCCTTGGTATGCATTTTTAGGGAATACCAATTCCTGACCCGTTAATTCTAAATAACGTAAATAGGTTGAAGTCGCCAAAATATCCATTTGACGGCCAGCATCGTTTACATAATATTCACGGTCAACTTTAGCACCCGTTGCTTCAAGTAGATTAGCAACCGTCATACCGTATGCTGCGCCACGACCATGACCCACGTGTAGGCTAGAAGTTGGGTTTGCAGAAACGAATTCAACTTGAACGCGTTTTTCAGCATTGGCTTGGGTACGACCGAATTGATCTTTCTGAGCCTGAATTTGGTCTAACACAGCAAAGCGTTGGTCTGCATTCAAAAAGAAATTGATAAAGCCAGGACCTGCAATTTCTGCTTTGCTGATATCTGCGACTTCAGGAAGATTTGCGAGAATTTTTTCGGCTAAATCGCGTGGCTTCATACCCGCAGCTTTAGAGGCAATCATAGCAATGTTCGACGCAAAGTCACCATGGCTTCGGTCTTTAGTTCGAGTCAAATTGCTTGAGTTGTTCCAGTCAGATGGGAGTACACCTTCAGCTTGAAGGGATTGCACTGCATGATCGAGCGCTGCTTGTATTGCCGTATTCATAATCAGTCGAAAAATAAACGTCGCAGAAAAACGTTAAATATAGCAAATTTCACACCCTTTAGGTGAATGCATTTTATGTGAAGAAAAAATATTCGATAAAAGTCGGGGATTGCTTATATCGAAAAATACCGATATAAGTGAATTTCAAGCATATAGCTTCCATGTAGGGTGAGAGGGCATGCAACACGAAACCCCTAAAATATTTGGTAATGTTCCCAAGCTCTCAGCGCGTTGGGCATTGATTATTGTGCCTTTTATTCTTTCTTGTCTGATGAGCGGCATTATTTCATTTATTAATATGCTGCGCAATTTGGGGTGGTTTGAGGGCTTTTTGGCCTTGTGGTTTCACAATTGGATGATTTCTTGGGCCATCGCTTTTCCTATTGTGGTAACCCTCCTGCCATTTGTGCGTAAATTTACGGGTCTTTGGGTAGATATGTCAGGGCAGATTCCCCCTAAGAAATAGCAACCCAATTGATTGAATGGCTAAGCCTGAAGTACATATGCGAGGCTTAGCCGAGTTGCATTGGAGGACTGTGGTATTAAGACTTTTTTGCGGATTAAAGCGTGTTACGACAGCTAACGGCTTTGGTGAGTAATTCAGCTTTATTATTTTGAAAAGTATAAAGCTTAGAAGCATTAAATATCTTGATGACTTTGGCTTGTACGATGGCAGTTTTAAAGCTCTGAAATTTAGTACTATTGCTGATGTCGAAAGGATTGCCGTAATTTTTATTGTCGAGTAAGAATTGAATTTGTCCGCTGTTGCTGTCATGGGCTTTCAAAATTTCTTGTCCATCTGCGTTGGTGAGGTTGAAGGTTGGACGTTGATTGGCTACATTACAGTTGAGTTTAAGACTTAAGGTAAATTGATCAGTCGATTTATTTTTAAGTGTTGATGTGCCTTGTTGATCATTTTCAATCAGTACCCACTGATTTTTTGGCATGGTGTTGAGCAAAGTTTCTAGCTGTTGTTGCGTAGTTTTACTGATATCCACCGTACCTTTTTTATCAATTTCAGGCATTTTTTCTTTACCAAACATGCCCATGACTTTGTCACTGACTTGATTACTGGTTTTAGAAATGGTTTGGCAACCAATCAAGCTACTAAAAATTACAATACAAGTGAGGGCTGAAAGGGGACGAAGGGACATAGCTTTTATTGTTCTAATACATGTAGGAAGCTTAATTCTAGCGGTTCTCAGTAGAAAGCTCAAATTGACGGAGAACCACGTTTACCTTGTAGGTGTGTTTTATCCGAGAGGTAACCATTCCACACAGGCACGAATAATCCCTAGTGCTAAACCGATGAAGCCACCCACCACAACGCCGTTTACACGGATCATGTGCAAGTCACCACCAACTTCATTTTCAATTTTATCAATCATTTCACGTGAATCCCATTCGTGGATGCGTTCACTGATAAAACGGATGACTTTTTCGCTGTATTGATCTGATAAATTGACTGCAATATCGCTCATTTTTTCATTGAGTAATTGACGTACCGCCACATTGGAAATGATATTTTCCCCGACTTGTTGAATCGCGACTCTTAAATTTTGTGCAATACCTGAGTCCGGCTTTTGTAGATCAGATTTAATCGCATCACATAAAATCACAACAGCGCCGCTTAAAAAGTTAAGCATTTGTGGGCTGTCTAATAAAGCGTCCTTGGTGCTATTCAAACGTTGGCTGGCTACACTTTGATTGTCTGCCAACTCATGCATGAGTTGCTGTGCCATTTCTTCAATTTTTCGACGCCAAGGATGTTCTGGATCGGCCAACATAGATTCGACACGGTTCACCAATGAATCAATGGTGCGTTGTTGTACATCAATGCCAATCCAACTCGCCCCTTTAGCTAACTTCCACACCCCAAGTTCTTTAAACAACTGGCGTGAAAGGTCGCGGGTTTGTTCTGGATGCTGTGTGACCCAATCATGGGCTAAATCGAGCCCGCGCTGTAACACATCTTGATGGAAATCATTTTCTAAAACAGCACGTAACATCTCACTGGCCAAATGATTGACCTGAGTATTTCGTACCCATTGCACACTGTTGTTTTGAATAAAACGTCCAATTTGCTCTTGACCGACAAATTCAAAAATTTTCGGTACAGTTTGCTGAATGACTTGGGTCACTTGAGCATTGTTGTGTGGGTTAGCTAACCATTTCCCGACAGCTAAAGATAGATCTGTTTCACTTAAACTTTTTTGAACCACTTGAGGAGATAGAAAGTTTTCTTGAACGAAACGTCCCATCGATTCAGCAATTCGGGCTTTGTTACGTGGAATAATTTCGGTGTGATCACGTAAAAATTTAGGAATTGGAATCCGACCAAATGGATTACGAAACAGTACCGTAATGGCATACCAGTCCGCTAAACCACCGACCACACCAGCCTCAGCTGAAAGCATTAAAATATGAATCAGCCAAACATAGTCAGGTAAAAGCTTGGCTGCGATCATCAACGCAATCCACGCGAGCACTGCGACCACTAATGCAATCGTAGCGAAGCGTTTACTGCGTTGTAGACTCGGCGAAACGTTTGGCTGGTCTGTTGGCGTCATCAATATTTAAGTCTCTTCAGTCTGATTATTTTTGTGTCGGAGTAGTTGTAACAGGCAAAGGATGTCCTTGGCTGTCTAGACCATATTTAGCACCGAGCGATTGCAAAATCAAACGGGCATCAAAAGCATCTTGTGGTGCTTTGGCGCGATCTTTATAGCAGGTGATACTGTAGGACACTTGGGTTGGGTCTAACGTCACCACTTGTGGTACATCATAGAACGGTGTTGGCCAAAATCCGGGGTGGCGACGGTAATAACCATAAGGATAAGGCATCGGGTCAGGATAAATTACCGCTTGTCTTGGCGGTTTTTGACTACGGTTACTTGGGTCATCCATCACTTTAAAATATTGGAAACCATTTTGTAGTGTGGTTTGCGCAGCTTTGACCAAAGTAATTTCTTCTGCTGTGCCATAGCTCATATTGGGGCGAGCTTGAAAGCTAATACGGTAGCTTTGCGCATTTAATGGTGTCGCAGAATATTGACCGAGTTGTTCAAAGGTCAAAGGTTTTGATGGGGTTGTGGCACAGCCAGTCAAACCGAGTGCTGTGGTTAAGGCTGCGGCAATGATCATTTTATTCATGTTCATCTCCTGATATCGGTTCATCGCAAAGGGAGAAACTAAGGCGAAAAGCCGAGCGTTAAAAACTTGAATTGGGTTGGGTTAAAAATTCCAATTCTTCGGTGGTTGAGTTACGCCCCAACACGGCATTGCGATGAGGGTAACGTCCAAAACGATCAATAATCACTTTATGTTTTTTTTCAAAATCTAAATTAATTGGATTGCCTAGCTTCTCAAATAATTCTAACGCGCTTTGGTGAATTTTTGCGGATTCACTGTGCATAAAAGGCATATATAAAAATGAGCGCTGCTCCGGTGTTAAATGTTCATCTAGTCCTAAACTAATTGTTTCCTGTGCCAGTGCTAAAGCCAATGCATCTTGGGCAAAAGCAAGCGGAGAATCACGGTATAAATTTCGAGAAAATTGGTCGAGAACGATAATTTCAGCCAAACGCCCTTCAGCATTGTTACGCCATGACCAAAGCTCTGCTTGAGCAGCTTGTTGATGCAGTGCTTTAAACTTTTTTTCGATTAAAACATCAAAATTATTGCTTTTGGCGAACCAGTTCGGGCGGTTCTCCGCTGCAAACCAAAAATCGAGAATATCTTGATAATTCATAAGTTTTATACATAGTTTGTATTTATTTGTTCATAAAATCACAAATTTCAAATGTCATATAGAGTTAGTTTGTGATAAAAAATTGCCAAAAATAAAATCTAGGTTTGTACTTTAACTATACAGCGCGTCAGAAGCTGTCTACAAATCGCGTTATACTGATATAAACTGATGATTTTATTTTAGTAGTTTCTTCCATTAAGCGAGATAGCAATGAGTCAACCCGAATCGACCTCTCAAGATATTTTACCGACTTGGGTGGATTCTTCGCTGATTAAAGGGATGTTGCGCGGCATTGAACGTGAAAGCCTGCGCATGCAAAGCAATGGGTTTTTGTCGCAAGCAGATCACCCGAAAGCCTTGGGTTCGGCATTGACGCATCCGCACATTACTACGGACTATTCTGAAGCCTTGATGGAGTTTATTACTCCGCCAAAAGAAACAATTTCAGAAGCGTTGAATTATCTGAAAGATATTCATGCCGTCACCCATGCGCATTTGGAAAATGGCGAAAAGTTATGGCCACTTTCTATGCCATGTATGCTGGATAAAGAAGAAGACAGCATTCGTTTGGCACAATATGGTACATCCAATATTGGGCGTTTTAAAACCCTGTATCGCCGTGGCTTAGGGGTGCGCTATGGCCGCCGCATGCAAACCATTTCAGGGGTTCATTACAATCTTTCATTCCCTGATCATTTCTTCGAAGCTTTGCAAAAGCATGAAACGGATGACAACTTAAAAGCACTAAGTTTGCAGGATTATCGTAGCCATCGTTATTTTGCTTTGATTCGTAACTTTATTCGTCTAACGCCATTGGTTATGTTCTTGGTGGGGGCGAGTCCATCTGTGTGTAAATGCTTTATGACAGGGCGTGACCACCAATTGCTGCCTTTGATGAAAGGCACGTTATTTTTACCATATTCCACTGCTCTACGTATGGGCAATTTCGGCTATCAAAATTCTGCTCAAAAGCAACTCGGTATCCACTACAACGATATTCAAGGTTATTTAGAAGGTCTACAAAAAGCGGTACATACCCCGTATGCGGCCTTTAGTCATTTAGGTCTAAATGATGAGCAAGGCGAACCGATTCAGATTAATGACCATGTGCTACAAATAGAAAATGAGTACTACAGTTTAGTCCGTCCTAAACAAGTGCCTGAAGCGGGTGAAACGCCATCAGAAGCGCTGCAAAATCGTGGTGTGGGCTATGTTGAATTGCGTGCGGTCGATGTGAACCCGTACAGCCCAATTGGTATTGATGAACATACTGCAGGCTTGCTAGAAGTGGTTGCTTTGTATTGTTTATTGCAAGACAGCCCTGCTTTATTGGATGCTGAACAAAACGAAATTGAACTCAATCAAGCTGAAGTGGTGAACCGTGGTCGTGCGCCGAATGCTGCAATTTTGCAAAATGGTCAATCAATTGCGATTGAAGAATGGTGCCAACAGTATTTGAGCCAGTTACAGCCATTGGCTCAATTGCTTGATGATTCATACAATACAGATATTTACAGCAAGGCCATGCATGTGATGCAATCACGCATCGATGAAGTTGATGAAACCTTGTCCGCTCGTATGATTGAAGATACGTTAGAACATGGGGGCACATGGAGCTTTGGTAGCTTTATGGCGCAGCAACATGCAGATGTGTATGAACAACATCAATTAAGTGCTGAAACAGCCGCATATTTTGCTGAAGCAGCTGAACAGTCTTTGCAAAAACAAGCGCAGCTTGAGCAAGACAGCAGCATCAGCTTTGAAGAATATTTGAAAAATTTTAGATAATAATGAAGAGGATGTACCATGAAATGGAGTTTTCGCTTCGTCAGTGGTTTGTTGTTTGTTGCTAGCGTTATTGGGATGTCATTTGCACTGTTCTTGGAGCATGTGCAAGGCTTAGAACCTTGTCCGCTTTGTGTTTTTCAACGTGTGGGACTGATTGGGTTAGGGATCATTTCTTTGATTGCTTTCTTACATAACCCAGCGTCAAACTTTGGCAAGCGTATTTATGCGTTATTGGGAAGCCTCTCTATTTTATGGTCAGCTGGTGTTGCAGCCCGTCATATTTGGCTGCAAAACTTACCACCGGATAAAGTACCAAGCTGTGGGCCGGGATTGGACTATTGGGTTGAAACCTTACCGATGAAGGCTGTGTTCGAACAAGTGCTGACTGGTTCAGGTGAATGTGCCAAAGTGGATTGGACCTTCTTGGGGCAGTCACTACCAGTATGGTCATTTGTATTCTTTGCTGTGTTGGCCTTAATCAGTTTGTGGCAGTTATTGCGTAAATATCAAACGGCACCTGTGAAACGTCTACGCGATAAATACTAATTTTTCGCTGCATAAAAAATCCCTCATCTGAGGGCTTTTTTATATTTAGCATTAAGTAAGTGCAATACCTTCCAAACTTTCTAAATCCAACATAAATTCATGAATTTGATCAAAGGCTTTATCTTCACTATTAGGATAGAACCAATGCACAATTTGTTCCGCCACCAGCGGGTGATATTGAATTTCAAAGTGATTAAGGCCATAAAAAATAGCTTTATGCGAGTCAGGTACTTTTAATTGGTAGCGTGGGTTTGGGTGTTCCCCTAAAGCACTTTTAACACTGACAAGATAGTCGCCAATCACATGTCGGGTTTTATTACGACGGTGCTCAAACTCAATGGTACCTGCCACCAGATAGGTATTGATATGTGATGGAATCGGGGCAGGCTTACGGTTATCGTCCATGTCACCAATGCGGGCATCATTGTGTTCCCAATCATCATCACGAACACTGCCATGGCGCAGGTCTAGAATTCCATTACTACGAATATTCACGATGTGACCAATAATTTTAACCAGCGGGAATCGGCCCAATTTATCTTGAATATTAAAGCCAAAGCGTTCCAGTACCGCACCGTGATGTGGTGAACCAAGGCAAACCAAATTTTCCACCTGATGGATCCATTGATACATGTTTTGTTTGCCATAGAACAACGCACTTCGTGACACTAAACCGCCCATACTGTGCCCGATCAAATCAATACTGGTAATACCTGGATTACGACGTACCAAATCTTCCATCGTATTGGCAAGACTGCGACCATTGGTGGAAATGCGACGTCCAGTGTTGTAGTTCAAATACAGCATGGTGTTGTGGTCACGCTGGGAGAGTAATTTTTCGCCAATACCACCATATTTATTGGTCGACCACTCCAAATGATTCATACATAAACCATGTACCAATAAGGTAACGCGTCCAGTTAGTTCACCCTTTTGGACAGCACCATAATGATCATATACCACCATAGGCAATGCCATCGGATTATGATATTTCAATAAATAATCACCCAGTACCCCGTTCAATGCACCGACTAGAAAATGCAAAGAGGGTGTGAGCGCTTTATCATGTAAGCGTGGGAATTTTTCAATAATGCTACGTAAAGTAGGCGCAAGCAGATAATTGCCGTAATTGAAAAAGGTGTTATAAGAAAATTCATAAATACGAGCAATGGTTGGCTGTTTATGAAAGGCTTTCGAGCCTTGTTCACTCATGCCAAAAATGCTGATTAATATTTCACGCTGAATGTTTTTGATTAAGTCATGCACTACATCGCTAAAACGCATTGTGACCAACTGTGCCAAGCCTTCCAATACATCAGCTTGGCTGGGCGGTGTGCGGTCCCATTTACAATAGGTTTCATGTAATGGTGTTAAGCTAGGCATCGTTTTCCTATCCTTACATTCAGACCCTCTTTCTAACTTTTATTTTTGGCGAAAAAGGGTGGTGTCTCATTGTTTATTTTATAAATTCTCACGAACAACTTTTACAATACCGAGAACAGTCATCTCAGTGAAAGCTTTTTGTCAGACAATTTTATTAAAAATACAATTTAATAAAATGTGATGTGATTCTCACTTATAAAACACTTTGCATTGAATTTAAAGACTAGTTTTAGGACGAAATGATGAACGTAATTTATCTGCATGGCTTTCAAAGTAGTGCAAATTCAATCAAAGGTCAGTTATTAAGGGACTTTTGTCGAGGTTTTCCCGACACAGAGGTACATTTGCCCGACTTGAATGCGCCACCGCAGCAGGTCATGGATCAGATGTCGAGATTGATTGAAACTTTGGATGATGTTGCACTGGTCGGCAGCAGTTTAGGCGGCTTCTATGCCACACAGTTAGTGGCGAAGTATCACGTGCCTGCTGTGTTGATTAATCCCGCGGTACGTCCTTGGCAGTTATTTCGTGATTTATTTAGTGAAACGGCTTTGCCTTATGTGGTAACTGACAGTTGGACACTTAATGATGCGCAATTGACAGAAATGCAGCACCTAGCTGTTTGTCACATTGCTCATGCAGAACAGCTTTTGGTTTTATTGCAGCAAGGGGATGAAACTTTGGACTATCTGCATGCACAGCAATTTTACAGTGCTGAACAGGCGGGCTGTGCAATGGTCATGACCGAAATCGGTGGCAATCATGGTATGGATAACTTTGCAGAAAAAATACCCATGCTCTTGCAGTTTTTGGCAGATGCTGTAAAAAATAAGCGGGCATAAGAAAAGCGAAAATCAGTCTAATCATACAAAAAAGCAGCTTTACGACATGAATTGACGCATAAATTGACTAAGAAAATGGCGGCTGATACCAAGAGATATGCAATTTATTAAAAAAGCATATACTGTAGCGCTCGAAGAAATGTTTTAACCAAAAAGCAGGGAATTTTGCAACGTGACGCAATATACGGCTCAATCACTTGAAGTTTTATCTGGCCTGGATCCGGTACGTCGCCGTCCGGGTATGTATACAGACACTACACGACCGAACCATTTGGCACAGGAAGTGATAGATAACTCCGTCGATGAAGCGCTTGCAGGTCATGCCAACAAAATTACTGTGACGGTTTATAAAGATGGTTCTTTGTCGGTAGAAGACAATGGACGCGGTATGCCTGTTGATATTCACCCTGAATATGGACAAAGCGGGATTGAAATTATTCTGACCAAATTACATGCCGGTGGTAAGTTCAGTACCGATAACTACCAATTCTCCGGTGGTTTACATGGTGTGGGTATTTCGGTGGTGAACGCACTGTCAGATCGTGTTGAAGTTGAAGTTCAGCGTCAAGGCAATTTATATAAAATGGCCTTTGAACATGGCGTTCCAGTGGCACCGCTTGAGGTGTTGGAAGGTAAATGTGCTAAGCGTGCCACGGGTACTACTGTGCATTTTTGGCCCGAAGCCAAATATTTTGATTCGCCTAAATTTGCTCTGAAAGCCTTAAAGCACAACTTAAAAGCCAAGGCTGTTTTGGCGGCAGGCTTGCAGATTATTTATATCGATCAAATCAACAACGAAAAGATCGAATGGCAGTTTGAAAATGGTCTGGTCGACTATTTGATGGATGAGCTGCAAGACCGTGACATCGTGCCTGTACCTGCATTTGTGGCAACTGGGGAAGCTGAACGTGCCAGTGCTGAATTTGCCATTTGCTGGAACGTTGAAGGCGGCGAACAGATTCAAGAAAGTTATGTCAATTTGATTCCAACTGCGCAAGGCGGTACGCATGTGAATGGTTTACGTTCAGGTGTGACAGATGCGATTCGTGAGTTCTGTGAATTACGCAACTTGTTGCCGCGCAATATGAAATTGTCAGCTGAAGATGTTTGGGATGGCGTGAATTTTATTTTGTCACTGAAATTCCAAGAGCCGCAATTTTCAGGGCAAACCAAAGAACGCCTGTCCAGTCGTGAAGCATCAGGTATCGTGTTGAATATTGCCAAAGACGCTTTTGCATTATGGCTCAACCAAAATTCTGACATTGCTATGCAACTGGCAGAAATGGTGATTGCCAAAGCAGGTCGTCGTTTAAAAGCAGCGAAAAAAGTCGAACGTAAGAGAATCGTTTCCGGCCCAGCTTTGCCGGGTAAACTGGCTGACTGTGTGGGACATACCTTAGAAGAATCTGAACTGTTTATTGTGGAAGGGGATTCAGCGGGCGGTTCTGCGAAGCAAGCGCGTGACAAGAATTTCCAAGCGATCATGCCGATTCGCGGAAAGATTTTAAATACGTGGGAAGTGTCTTCAGACGAAGTTTTGGCATCGCAAGAGGTGCACGACATTGCGATTGCGATTGGTGTTGATCCGGGTAGTGATGACTTATCTGAATTACGTTATGGCAAAATTTGTATTTTGGCCGATGCCGATTCAGACGGTCTACATATTGCGACGTTGCTTTGTGCTTTGTTCGTTAAACACTTCCCAATTTTGGTGGAAGAAGGGCATTTGTTTGTGGCAATGCCACCACTATTCCGTATTGATGATAATAAAGATGTTCATTACGCGCTGGATGAGGAAGAATTAAATAGTATTTTGAAAAAATGCAAAACCAAAAATCCACAAATTACTCGATTCAAAGGTTTGGGTGAGATGAACGCCAGTCAATTGCGTGAAACCACTATGGATCCAGATACCCGTCGCTTGGTGCAGCTTGATTTAGATGACGCCCATTTTACAGCAGGGTTACTGGATAAACTCCTTGCGAAAAAACGTTCTTCTGACCGTAAACATTGGTTAGAGCAAAAAGGTAATTTGGCTGATTTGGCGGTTTAAACTGAAATTTCAGCAAAAGAAAAAAAGCCCGCATACGCGGGCTTTTTTGTGGCTGACGATGAATTTTTGAACAAAAACTGTGCGTTTTGGGCGTGCTGCTGTGCACTTTATTCGGACAGTTTTGAACTGAGCTTTCTTTAAACTGGAACGACAGAACTTAATCAAGTCGCAAATATTAATAAAAGTACCCATAGAAATCGCTATAAGAAAAAATAGTGGATGATTTTTAAGATATTGTTTTACTTATTAAATTGAGTCCTAAATAACGCGGCAAAAGCAAGATGTATTTCTGTACTGGCATAAAAATTGAATTGTAGGGAATAACAATAAAACACCTGCATGTCAAAAGTGCACCAATCCAGTTGGAGAAATGATGATGTTGCAACACAAAAAAATGTCTAAAAATTTACTTGCAGCGGCAATAATGGGGACGCTGGCATTAACAGGATGTTCAAAATCTGCAGAAAAAACTGAAGAAGCAAAGCCAGAGGCGAAGGCTGCGGCAAGCAGTGGCGATACGATTAAAGTCGGTATTTTACATTCACTGTCTGGGACCATGGCGATTTCGGAAACTTCGCTGAAAGATACGGCCTTAATGACGATTAATGAAATTAATGCCAATGGCGGGGTGTTAGGGAAAAAATTAGAACCTGTAGTAGTCGATCCTGCATCTGATTGGCCCTTATTTGCAGAAAAAACCCGTCAGTTAATTACGCAAGACAAAGTTGCGGTAATTTTTGGTTGTTGGACCTCGGTATCGCGTAAATCTGTGCTACCTGTGGTTGAAGAGTTGAATGGCTTATTGTTCTATCCAGTGCAATACGAAGGTCAGGAACAATCGAAAAACATTTTCTATACCGGTGCTGCACCAAACCAACAAGCCATTCCTGCAGTGGAATATTTGATGAGTGAGGAGGGCGGTAAAGCTGAGCGTTTTGTACTGCTCGGTACGGATTATGTTTACCCACGAACGACCAATAAAATTCTACGTGCTTTCTTAAAGTCGAAAGGTATTGCAGATGCCGACATCATGGAAGAATACACGCCGTTTGGTCATAGTAACTATCAAACGATTGTGGGCAATGTGAAGAAATTTGCTGCAGGTAAAAAGACGGCAGTGATTTCCACCATTAATGGAGACTCTAACGTACCGTTCTACCGTGAATTGGGTAACCAAGGCATCAAAGCCTCAGATATTCCAGTGATGGCATTCTCCGTGGGTGAAGAAGAACTACGGGGTATTGATACCAAGCCATTGGTGGGTCACTTAGCATCTTGGAACTATTTCATGGCCGTGAAAAATCCGGTGAATACGGATTTCATTGGCAAAATGAAAAAATATGCCGTGGATTACAAATTACCGAATGCGGATAAATTTGTAACCAATGACCCAATGGAAGCGACTTATGTCGGCATCAACATGTGGAAACAGGCGGTAGAAAAAGCCGGGACCACCGATGTTGATAAAGTCCGTGATGCTATGGCAGGTCAAGAATTCAAAGCACCATCGGGTTATACACTACAAATGGATGCCAATAACCATCATTTACACAAACCAGTCATGATTGGTCAGATTCGAGCTGATGGTCAGTTTGATGTGGTCTACAAAACACCAAAAACCATTGCTGCGGAGCCATGGAGTCCGTACATCCCTAAATAAGAAATTTATATGATGCCTGCTGCTTCGGTTGCAGGCATTTTTTACTGATTTGATTTTTCCCTGGACAGGGTTTTTCAATAGCTCAATAGGGATGCTAATAAGATGAATAAATTACGTCATTTCCCGATCATTTTTTTATTGCTGAGCCAGTTACTTTGCCTACAAATACTGCATGCTGAGCTCACAACAGACAACACTATAAACATTGATACTGTTCAAAGCAGCGCACAAACAGATGCGATTCAGCAATTTGTACGTGGTGATTTTGCTGAGCGTCGAAATTTACTCAATAAATGGCCGTCCAGTATTGAGTCTTTAGATCAACTGGCTGCTTATGTAGAAAAAGATCAGCTCTACACGGCAAATGCAGGTCAAACTTATATTTTAGAAGCAGACGATCGTTTACTCAGTTATCCAGATTTACAGGTCGTCACAGACTGGCCAGCAGATCTAGCGCAAGTGACTTTGGTGAATACGTTGCGTAAAGCGTTGACCTTCGCTCAAGCCAAAGAAAAGCTAAAATCGGATGATTTATCACAGCGTCTCAATGCCATTGATATTTTAGAAAATAATTTGGCGGAATTGGATGTTCAAAGCATCAATCAATTGTATTTAAATGAAAAAAATAATCAGGTTAAAGCTCGCTTAGCGCAGCTTAAAGCACGATTGGATTATCAAAATTCAGATTTACTCATCAAAATTCAGGCGGCAAAAGTATTACAAGCGTCTAACCGTCCAGATGTACTTGCCATGGTGGAACAAGAATTACAACAAGGTGCATTACACCCTGAATTAAAGGCCGTATTAACCGAAGCAAAAAGTAAAATTAAAACCCGTATTCAAGCCAGCGAATGGACAGGACATGTATTTTCAGGGTTAAGCACTGCGAGCATTTTACTGTTGGCAGCATTAGGTTTAGCCATTACTTATGGTTTGCTTGGCGTCATCAACATGGCGCATGGTGAACTGATCATGATCGGTGCCTATACCACTTATGTGGTGCAAAGTTTATTCAAGAGCTATCTGAGTAGTTATGTCGATTGGTACTTAATTGCTGCGATTCCTGCCGCATTTTTAGTCAGTGCTTTGATTGGCATGTTGATAGAACGCACGGTGATTCGGCCTTTGTACGGTCGTCAGCTTGAAACCTTATTGGCGACCTTTGGGGTCAGTCTGATTTTGATGCAATTGGTCCGCATGGTGTTCGGTGCGCAGAATGTTGAAGTGTCAAATATCTCATGGCTATCCGGCGGGATTGCATTAACTCCAAGTTTGATGTTGCCGTACAACCGGATTGCCATTATCGGTTTCACCATCGCTGTATTGCTGCTGTTGGTCTATTTACTGAATAAAACCCGTTTTGGTCTATTTGTTCGCGCGGTAACACAGAATCGTCAAATGGCACGCGCCGTCGGTATTCGCTCCAGCCGCATTGACATGATGGCATTCGGACTCGGTTCGGGGCTAGCAGGTTTAGCAGGCTGTGCCTTGGCACAAGTCGGCAATGTCGGGCCAGATTTGGGTCAAAACTACATCATTGATGCATTCTTGGTGGTCGTGGTTGGTGGTGTCGGTCAAGTTTGGGGTGCGGTGTTGGCTGCACTGGGCTTGGGTGTCAGCGGTACTGTGCTAGAAATTGGGATGGGTGCTGTGCTTGCGAAAATTATTCTACTGGTTCTTGTGATTTTGTTTATTCAAAAGCGTCCACAAGGTTTGTTTGCCATCAAAGGCCGTTTTGTGGAGTAAGCGCATGAAAATCACCTCTCTATTATCCGATAAACCCTATAGTGGTACTGCCATTGCGGTGTGCTTTGCGATTTTATTGATCTTGCCATGGTTGCATGTTTTACCCAGTGATTCAGCACTACATTTATCTGCTTATTGGGTGACTTTGATTGGCAAAATCATGTGTTTGGCCTTAGTCGCTTTGGCACTTGATTTAGTCTGGGGCTATGCCGGTATTTTAAGTCTCGGTCATGGTTTGTATTTCGCCTTGGGCGGTTATGCCTTTGGCATGTACCTCATGCGTGAAGCGGCAGGCGGTGGCTTACCTGACTTTATGCGCTTTCTCAGTTGGACAGAATTGCCGTGGTATTGGATTGGCACAGAACATATTGTTTGGGCCTTAGCTTTGGTGGTACTCGTTCCAGGTCTGATTGCATTTATATTTGGCTTTTTCGCATTTCGCTCGAAAATTAAAGGCGTCTACTTCTCGATTATCACCCAAGCCATGACTTTTGCTGCGGCCTTATTGTTCTTCCGTAATGAAACGGGTTTTGGTGGCAACAACGGTTTTACTGGGTTTAAGACGATTTTAGGCATGGATATTACTTCGGCTCCGATGCGTGCCAGTCTATGTTTTCTGACAGCTTTGATGTTGATGCTGTCTTTTATTGGACTGCGTCATTTAATGAATAAACCCTATGGGCGGGTGCTTGGTGCGATTCGTGACAGTGAAAACCGTTTGCAATATTTGGGCTATCGAACACTGTGGTACAAGCTATCGGCTTGGGTACTTTCTGCAGTGATTGCCGGTATTGCAGGCGCGCTGTATGTACCCCAAGTCGGCATTATTAACCCAAGTGAAATGAACCCAGTGAACTCGATTGAAATGGCGGTTTGGGTCGCAGCCGGTGGCCGTGGCACTTTAATCGGTCCAATTCTGGGTGCAGGTTTAATCAATGGTATGAAAACCTATTTCACCGTGGCGTATCCAGAAGCATGGTTATTGATCTTAGGCGCGCTATTTATTGTAGTGACCATCTTCCTTCCAAAAGGGGTGATTGGCTTATTAGAACGGTTTAAAAAGGAGCGTAGCGAATGAGTGATGTCGTTCAACCGCATGGCGGACATGCTTCCGAAGCTTATGGTCGTCCCAAAGAGCAAGGCGCAGATTTCAGTCATGGTATTGCGTTGTACTTGGAAAAAGTCAGTGTTTGGTTTGATTCATTTCGCGCCTTAAATGATTTGTCGTTGTACATCAATGAAGGTGAATTACGCTGCATTATTGGTCCCAATGGTGCAGGTAAAACGACATTGATGGATGTGATTACCGGAAAAACCCGTCCCACCGAAGGCACAGCATTTTTTGGGCAAACCTATGATTTGGCCAAAATGAGCACGGAACAAATTGCCGAAGCGGGTATTGGACGTAAGTTCCAGAAACCGACAGTATTTGAAAATTTTACCGTGATGGAAAATTTACTACTGGCGGCACCGAAAGATAAGCGGGTGAAAAAAAGCTTTTTTAGTCGGCTTGATCCTGATGCGCAAAATGCTTTGGATGAATCATTAACGCAAATTCGCTTGCAGGAATTCATCAATAAACCTGCTGGTTTACTGTCGCATGGGCAAAAGCAATGGTTGGAAATTGGTATGTTGCTGATGCAACGCCCAAAGCTGATTTTGCTAGATGAACCTGTGGCTGGGATGACCGATGCCGAAACCGAACGCACCGCCGAATTGTGTTTGGAGCTGAAAAAAAATCATACCCTTGTGGTGGTCGAACATGATATGAGTTTTATTGACACCATCAGTGAGAAAGTCACGGTGTTGGCACAAGGGGCGATTTTAGCCGAAGGCACATTGGCAGAAGTTCAAGCCAATGAAGATGTGATTGAAAAATACCTCGGGCGTTAAGGAGCAGACCATGTTAGAAGTCAAAGACGTCAATCAGTTCTATGGCGGGAGCCATATTTTAAGAGATGTATCCTTGAGTGCACCGATTGGTGCGTGTTCTGTGGTATTAGGACGTAATGGTGTCGGTAAAACCACCTTGCTTAAATGCCTCATGGGTATTTTACCGATTAAGTCGGGACAGATTTTGCTGGATGGACAGGACATTTCCAAGCTTAGTCCAGAGCAGCGGGTACGTGCGGGTTTGGCGTATGTGCCACAAGGACGCGATATTTTTTCCACCCTCACGGTTGAAGAAAATATTTTGATCGGAATGGCAAAATTTAAAGGGGCTAAAACCAAAAAAGTGCCAGAACATCTGTATGAAATTTTTCCGGTGTTGGATGAAATGAAACATCGTCGTGGTGGCGATTTATCCGGTGGTCAACAGCAGCAGCTCGCCATTGCCCGTGCTTTGGCATCCGAGCCGAGCGTATTAATTTTGGATGAACCGACTGAAGGAATTCAGCCTTCAATTATAAAAGATATTGGTCGGGTGATTCGTAAACTGGCTGATGGTGGAAATATGTCTATAGTCTTGGTTGAACAGTTTTATGACTTTGCCGAGGAGTTGGCAGATCGTTATACCGTCATGGCACGTGGGCAAGTAATTGCACAGGGCAGTGGAGTAGAAATGCCGGAAAAAGGCATTCGAGATCTAGTGGCGATTTAATCTTTATTACTCAGCCACATTTTTAATGTATTGAGCGTTCTTCAAAAAAGCTTTTGCGATGGTGCAAAAGCTTTTTTTATTGGCGTATTTATTTTGTGTGTTGGGAGAGTGAGGACTAATTTAGTCTAACTGTAACTGCATTAGCACCAAATCACGCCATTGCCCAAATTTCTGCCCCACTTCAGGCATGTATCCGGTTTGTTTAAAGCCAAATTTTTCATGTAATGCAATTGATGAAGTATTACCATGATCAATCCCAGCAATCATCACATGCACGTCCTGCATTTTTGCATGTTGTATAAGATGTGCTAAAAGCATTGAGCCTAAACCTTGGCGGGCATAGGCTGGGTCAATATAGACCGAATGTTCAACGGTATGTCGATAGCCTGAAAAATTGCGAAATGGGCCGTAGTCAGCATAGCCTGCAATCTGCTGCTGTTCCTGATCGACAATCACAAAAAAAGGAAAATTTTGTGAATTAAATTCAGTGAGTTTTTTCTGAAAGTCATCAATAGAATAAGGCTGTTCATTCCAAGTCACAAAACCATGTAAAACCTCATGCTGATATATACGAGTAATTGTGCCTAAGTCAGCTGAGTTCGCAGGTCGAATAGAAAAAGTCATGGTTATTATTCGAATAAAATGAAATAGATTGTCTGCTTACAGACATAAAAAAAGCAAGGTGATGAACCTTGCTTTTTTCTTCATCGCGTTCTGAGTTGAACTTAGAAGTGGTATTTCACCAATGCGCTGACATCGTTTTGGTCCTGACCTTTCAGACCATATTTGTTGTTCCAAACTGAATGTTCGATACCAACATATAATTTAGTTTTTGGTGAAATGTGTTTACCCACATTCCATTTGTACTGAGATGTCCAGTTTAATTCGCTTGCATGGTTTGCTTCAGCAGTAGACCAATCAAGGAAAGCATCTGCTAAAAATTCTTCTGAACCTAATTTAAACGGCACGGCATAAGTGATTGTCATTTGATAATCATCTTTAGTTTTGTCGTTTGCTGCTTTATAGAAGTTCACATTCGCATATTGTGTATATGGAATATCGAGAGAGAAACCTACACCGTACAAGAAGTTGTTAAATTCAGAGTTATGGTGATCGTAACCAGCATTATGTTCCCAAGTCGTTGCAATAAGAACGTCTTTGATTGGACCCATAGAAAGGTCTTTACCAGAAACTTCACCTAAGCTAAGGCGCGGTGCTAGCTCAAGGTAAGTCGATGCTTCATCATCTTTGTCCCAAGCTTGGTCAACGAAGAAGAATACATCTGAATATTTCAGTTTAGCGGCATATTCAGCTGTGATCGTTTTCTGTTCATTGTTGTCACCATCAAAAGGCACAACATAATTTTCACCATATAAGCCAGTTAAGCTGAAATCTTGCCATACGATAGGTGAAGCTTGTGTGAATGCAGCAGCTGAAGCCAATGCACATGTAGCAACTAATTGTGTAAGTTTCATTAAAATATCTCCCCCAAGAAGCATTGAAAGCATACAGATTATTAAGCAAAAATAAAGCCAAATTTGACTCATTGGACAAAAACTTTGTAAATGAGTGCACTGCAAGGAAGTCTCATAAATTCATATAGATGCAATTAATATGCGGTAATTGCATAAAAAACCTTAAGATTATTTTTTACCCATTGGAAAAAAATACAAAAAACATGAAATAGATCAACTTTTTTTTATAAATTGAACAATAAAACCTTATTTATTTTATGGGTTTTAAAAAAATATCAAAATAGCACTTGCAAAATGTCAATATAAGACCGATATTCAAAGTATAAGGACACGGATCTGCAGACTCTAAAGTGTTCATCATTCAATGTGGAGGACAAGGTTCCATACTAAGTTGAAGATGGTCATCGCTGTTAATTAAACAGCAAGTGTAACGTGCCAAGATAATAAGTTTTGCACAAATATTTATAGATATTACAGATAGATATGAGGATGATATTATGAACATAGAAATCCGTACAGATAAAAACATTCCTAATAGTGATCGATTAATTACATACGTTCGTGCAGAACTTAATGAAGAATTTCAGCGCCATAGTGAACGCATTACTCACTTTTCGGTGCATTTAAGTGATGAAAACGGGGACAAGGGCGGTAGCGACGATATTAAATGTATGATCGAAGCACGTCCGGCAGGTTTAAAGCCTGTGGTGGTGAACCATCGTGGTCACAACGTCGATACAGCAATTCACGGTGCGATTGATCGTTTGAAACGTAGCCTTGAGCACTTATTTGAAAAGAAAGAAAACCCGCGGAGTACACAACCAGCCTTTGCTGATGCAGATGCCGGTGATCAGCTCGACGACGAGTAATGCTTTCTTAAAAAAGCCCTTCGGGGCTTTTTTTTTGCGTTTTGTTTTACATGAAATTCAAACAAACGTAGCAATATTCGGCATAATAGATCCAAAATAAATTGAAGTGAGCTTCCCAGATGTTAACAGCGCAACAACAGCTTTTTGTGCAGGCTTTAGAAGAACAGGATCTTGCACAGGTGCAACGTCTGCTAGCAGATGGCTTAAATCCGAATTTTATTGACTTTGAAAAAGGCCCAGCCATTTCAGTATGGTCAGATGGTTTGTTTAAGTGGTGGGAAACGGTGTGTGAAGCGTATGAATCAGGTACACCATTAAGCTCAGAACAGAAACAACAACATCTACAAATTCATATGGACATTTTAGAGGCCATGATTCAGGCTAAAACCAATGTTCATTTATGGGATGCTGAAGAAATCTACGGACCACTTTGGGATGCTGCAAGTGCAGCATGTGTGCCTGCTGTTCAGCGTTTATTAGATGAAAAAGTAAATCCTAATATGATTGATAGCGATGGTTTAACGATTTTATCGTCAATCAGTGAATTATTTTTTGACTGTGATTTTGACGCTATCAATTGGTCAGAAGCATTGGAAGAAGAAAAACAAACCCTTGAACTTTTGCGTAGCCATGGCGCAAAAATGACCAAAGAATTAGCTTAATATTGAGAGAATTAACATGACTGTTTTTAAAGTTTTAGGTGCTGCTGCACTAACGAGTTTGAGTTTATCTGCAATGGCGGCTGAATTCTCATTCGACCGTCCTGGTGCAGGTATGGGAACAGGCATTACTCCCGTTGGTCGTCTGGCTTGGGAACAGGGTCTGCCAAGTGCAAGCTATACAGAGTCGACTGATGAAAATGGCGATAAAGTGAAAACTACGACTTTAAATGCAGACATGTTATTTCGTACAGGTTTGGCAGATGGCCTAGAATTACAATTAGGTTGGCAAGGCCCAACTTGGTCTAAAACCAAAGTTGCAGGCAAGTCGGTTGAAGATGATGGCTTAGGGGATGTCAGTATTGGTTTGAAAAAAGCCATTGATTTAAACGATGATAAACTTTCAATGGCACTTCTCGCTGAAGCAATCATTGCCACGGGTAATGACGGTTTTAGTCAGGACGACGATATTTACAGTCTAAGTTCTGCTGTAGCGTATGACTATAGCGATATGATTGGTACGTCAATAACCATGCGTTATGAAGTGCAGGACGGAGATTGGGCCGTGAGCGCGATTCCTGGACTTGAGTATAAAATTGCTGGGAATTTATCAGGCTTTTCAGAGCTGGTTTATCGCAAAGCTGAAAGTACAGATCAGCAAGTTTCATTGGCTTCTGGTCTGACTTATGCGGTATCTGAGCGTATGCAATTGGATGCAAGCGTCGGTTTAGAATTAACCGGTGGTCATAAAAATTATCAATCAGGCTTAGGCGTATCTTATTTGTTCTAAGCTTCAAAAAATCTATATCTAAACTGAGGATGAAATTCAGCTGAATGAAACAATGGACGTGTATTGCGGCAATCGGGATGCTGACTTTCAGTTTAGTGACATCTGCGCAGGAAGCACTGCTTTCGGCTGAAGAGGCTTTTCCATTCACGGTTATGTCAGATCGTGCTGATCAAGCCTCACTCAGTTGGTCTATTCCAGAACATTATTATCTGTACCAACATAAAGTCGAAGTGAAACAAGGCAATCAAGTTTTGTCACTCGACTTGCCACCTGCCGAAGATTTAAAAGATGATAACTACGGTCATACGCAAGTTTATTATCAGCAATTGCAATTCCATGTTCCAACCCAAAAGAATCAACGTTATCAAGTGAGTTGGCAGGGCTGTGCTAAAGATCGTGTTTGCTATCCACCACAAAATATTGCATTTGAAACCGATGAAAATGGTTTGGTGACGCAACAAAATTTAGCTAACCATTCTAAACGTTTATTAGATTTAGCTGCACCTAGCAACGTAGATCAAACAGTTGCTACATTAGATCAACAGCGTGCTGAAAATGCGGCGTTGAATACAGCAAAAGGCGTGACTGCAAGTGATCAAATGTGGTCAGAAAAATTAGCACAAAGCTCGATTTTTTATGGCTTATTACTGTTCTTTGGTTTGGGTTTTTTGTTGGCATTTACCCCATGTTCATTGCCAATGCTACCAATTTTAACGTCATTGATTGTGCGTGATAGTCGTGGTTTGAAAGCATGGATGATCGCATTGACCTTTGTTAGCAGTATGGCAACGGTGTATGCAATTTTAGGTTTAGTGGCATCATCCGCAGGTTTAAATTTCCAGCGTTGGTTGCAGCAGCCCTCAACATTAATTGCATTTAGCTTGTTATTTGTGGTCTTTGCACTGAATTTATTTGGTTTATTTGAATTGAAGTTGCCGAGGAGCATTGTCAATCGCTTAGATCAAGCACAAGCCATGCAAAAAGGTGGAAGCTTAGTTGGTGCTGGGGTCATGGGCATGATTTCGGCATTACTGGTGGGGCCATGTATGACAGCACCACTTGCCGGTGCGTTATTGTTTATTTCACAAACCCAAAGTCAGTGGCAGGGTGCATTACTGCTATTTACCCTTGGTTTTGGTATGGGTACGCCATTATTGCTGGCGAGTGTGCTCGGCTCAAGGGTCTTGCCTAAAGCTGGCTTGTGGATGAACCAAATTAAAGTGTTATTTGCTTTTATCATGTTGGCTTTGGCACTTTATTTCATTCGCCCGTTAATAAGTGAAGCATGGTTGCAATGGCTTTCATTGGCTTTAGGACTTGTTTTTAGTGCCTATGTGCTGTGGCGAATACTTTGGCGGAGTACCCAGTTAAAATGGCTCTATATCATCGTATTGTTTCTAGCTGTTCCTTATATTGCATATAGCCAATATCAGCACAGTCAACGTTTCTTTGCACCACAGGGTACAGCGCAAATCAATTGGCATGTGGCGCAAAGTGCAGATCAATTCAAACAGTTACTCACGCAAATCCCTACAGGTCAGCAAGCGATTATTGATGTCTATGCAGATTGGTGTGTGGCATGTCAGCCGATTGAACATAAAGTATTAAAGGCAGAGGCTATACAACAGGCTTTGGCACCCTATTTTTTAATTAAATTGGATCTGAGCCAATATGATGCAACACACCAAACATTATTAAATGAATGGGATATTTTAGGTCCACCGACATATTTATTTTTGGATCGTTCACATCGGGAAATTCGTGGCTTACGATTAACGGGTGCATTTAGTGAAGCGGAATTATTACAACAAATCGCTCAATTCAAAGATCAGGAAGAAGAAAAATGATGCAATTGTATATTGCCAATAAAAACTACTCGACCTGGTCGATGCGTCCTTGGTTGGTTTTACAGGCGTTTAAACTGCCTTTTGAAGAAGTCATGATTCCTTTTGCTGCAGATCCATATACGGGTGAGTTTAAGCGTCGAATCCAAGCCGTACATGACAATGCCAAAGTTCCAGTTCTACAAGATGGTGATTTGGTTATCTGGGATTCTCTAGCAATTTGTGAATATCTGGCAGAGCAATTTCCCAACCATGCGCTCTGGCCACAAGATCGTGCACAACGTGCATGGGCGCGTAGTATTTGTGCCGAAATGCACAGTAGCTTTAGTCATTTACGCAGTTTATGCAGCATGAATATACAAGCTGATTTTTCAGCGCATGGTGCAATGCTTTGGCAGCAGCATGCCGAACTACGTGCAGAAGTAGCACGAATTGAACGTATTTGGGCGAGCCGAGAACAAGCTACTCAATTTTTATGTGGTGAATTTAGCATTGCGGATGCATTTTTTGCCCCAGTTATTACCCGTTTTAAAACCTTCCAGTTACCTGTGAGTGTGGAAACACAGCAGTATATGGATTTGGTTTTACAGCATCCCGCAATGAAAAAATGGGTTGAAGCTGCCTTGCAAGAAGCGACTGTTGTCGGAATGGAACAGTATCCACGTTAATTTGCGTGGGTTAACGTTCTTTTAGATGGCATCCGGTAAAATCTGTTGTGGCTGATAAGATTTGATGCGGTTGCGTCCACCGGCTTTAGCCGCATAAAGTGCTTGGTCAGCATTGCTCAGTAATTGTTGAGGACGTAATTCAGGACTTGAAATGGCAATACCAAAACTTGCAGTCACATAAATTTGTCGACCATCATCACTGAATAATTCAATCTCTTCAATGGCTTTTCGGCAGCGCTCGGCCACGTGCATAGATTGCTCTAGATTTGAATTTTGCAATACCAAAATAAATTCTTCACCGCCAAAGCGGCCCACCACATCACTCCCACGTAAATGTTGACTTAAAATATCACTGACCAATATTAATGTTTCATCGCCTTTATTGTGACCATATTGGTCGTTAATGCGTTTGAAATGGTCAAGGTCAAGTAGTACGAGGGCATAGTTGCTTTTTTGAGCGGAATCAAGCTGCTCTAGGCACTGATTGATGCTACGTCGGTTAAATAAATTGGTGAGAGGATCGACCTGACTCAGTTTTTGAATTAATTGTTCTCGATGACGCCATTGGCTCAGTAAAATTTCAAACAATGCCAAACAGGTCAGCAAAATTGGCAAAATAAAGAAAATCATTGAAAACAGCCAAAAGCTATTTTTATAACCATAGGCATCAGGTTGAAACAGGGGTGCATACGCAATATCACCACGTAAACTGAAATACATGCTGATGGCTAAGAAAATGGTCGCAGGAATGAGCATGCTATAGACAATTTTACGGGTAAACAGCACCAAACCCACAGTCACTAAGCTGACGTATGAAATCATGGTAGCAGGGCTCATGACCCCTACTAGATAGCCATCGCGACATAGTGAAATAACGAAGATGCCAACCGCCAAATAAGGCAAGATTTTTTGCACTTTATGGCTATTTTTCCAAGCATAGCAGGGCCAAATTAAAGCAATCAGCAATACAAAAAAAACAATATTGGTCCAAAGCTGTGATTTAACTAAAGGCAGATTAACCCATTGCCATAAGTCTGGTGACAAAATAATGGCTGCTTTCCACACAATCCAAATAAGATGAATTGCAGACCCAAGGATCAACATGAGCATACATTTTTTTAGAATACTCCAATTCATCACCACTTCATCTTCGAGTAGATATTGCGTGATTTTATTGCGGAGGATGACGTCACGTATGTTTGATTGCATCTTCATACTGTGTTGTTGCCTTGTTGGTGTTATCAGTTTTTTTCTTAAAGTTTAAATAGATATCATTTCTATCTAGTACATTAACACGAAAAAATAGACAGAATCATTAAATTATACTGATGAGTTTGGAGATTTTTTTAGTAGTACTGAGTGCTTATATTGTTCTAAAAATAAAACATAGTGTCATATCGATAGGGATTATTCTATTTGTGAGATTTTATTAAACTGTACTCAAGTTAAAACAACAGTCTTAGGTTTCACAATGAAAATTCTACATATTGATTCAAGCATCATGGGCGACGCATCTATTTCACGTCAGTTGAGTGCAGAAATCGTTAAACAACTGCAACAAAAACATGGTGCAGATATAAACATTGAGCATCTTGATTTGGCGCAGCAACAGATTCCACATTTAAGCAGTGAAATATTAATGGGCCAAAACGCCGAACAATCGGCTTTAGGTGAGCAATTGATTCAGCAATATTTAGATGCAGATGTCGTGGTTGTTGGTGCAGCTATGTATAACTTTGGTTTGGCTTCAACGCTCAAAGCGTGGATTGACCGAATTAGCGTGGCTGGTCGGACCTTTAAATATACCGAGCAAGGACCTGTTGGTTTAGCTGGTGAAAAGAAAGTCTATATCGCAAGTAGTCGTGGTGGTGTGTATGGCGAAAATAGCCCAGTGGATTATCAAGAAGGTTTCCTGAAAGCTGTGTTTAATTTCACTGGTGTGAATGATATTGAAATTATTCGTGCAGAAGGTGTGAATATGGGTCCAGACATGAAAGCACAGGCTTTGGCGAGTGCACAAAGCCAAATTCAAGCCATATAATTCTAAGAGAATTCAACCTAAGTTAAATTTGTAACCTTCCTCATTGAGGTCAGCCGATGCTGACCTTTTTTTTGTCTTTTGATTAGTCTTTATCGAGTCGGTGTGCAAAGTCAGATAAGTCGCTTAATGCACGTTTGCCTTCTTCAAACCATGGACTAAACATTTGGAAATTATGCCACATCCCCGTGTAAAGCTTGAATTCCACATCGACGCCAGCTTGTTCAGCCTTTTGTTTAAAACGCTGCGCATCGTCCAATAAAATTTCTTTTGAACCAACTTGAATATGGATGGGCGGTAAGCCACCAAGTTCAGCAAAGAATGGGGATACTTCAGGGTCGGCACGGTCGGCTGCACGTGGCACGTAGTAATCAATGCCTGTTTCTAAGGCTTCAATACTTAATAGCGCATCATGCTTTTGGTTATAACGCAGTGATTCACTGGTCAAAGTTAAGTCCAGAAATGGGGACATTAGCACTAGGCCGCTGACTTGTGGCATCTGTTCCTTTTGAATTTTAAGCGCCAACGCGAGTGCTAGGTTAGCGCCACAAGAATCTCCCGACAAAATAATATCTTTGGCCTGGATGCCTTGATCGAGTAGCACGCTATAGACATCAAATAGTGCATCTAATGCTTCAGGATATTGGGCTTCAGGTGATAGTGGATAATCTAAATGTAAAACCTGCATTTGTGTTCGTGCTGCGACTTGTGTCAGAAATGCACGATGCGTATTCATGGAGCCTAAAAAGAATGCTCCTCCATGGATGTGGAAAATCAGCTGTGTTGATTCTTGTTGTGGTTTGATTTCTTCTGCATGTAAGCCAGCGAGGCGAATTGAACGCACCTGTACGTCTGGGTTTTGAGGGAAAACACGACACATTTGTTCAAGGGCAAAACGCAGCGTATTCGGCGGTAAATTAAACTGGCTCGGTTTACGAATCGTCGCCTTTAAAATGTTTTCTGTAATCAGTTGTTTCGTCAGTGGGGATATCTTCATTGTCTTTCCATCTTTTTATCATTTTGGGAGTGGGTGGGTATATTTACCAACACAAATTACAAGGTTACACTAAACGGTCACATACAAAAATTGATAAATTGTTGTGACTTTCGAATACTAGAGTGGTCTATACCAGACCAGGGAAACAAACAAAAATGAAAAAAATTGTACTAGCATTAGGATTGATGAGCTTAGCAGCATTGGCAAATGCGGCAGACCCTCTAAATGGCACCACTTGGAAAACCATTGATGACAAAACGAAGCAACCTAAAGCGATCGTGAAATTCACTGAGCAAAAGAATGGAACGCTTTCAGCAAGTATCCAATCTGTGTTGACACCAGGTGAAGAAAACGCATGTAAAAAATGTGAAGGTCCGTACCACAACAAATCATTAAAAGGCTTACGTATCGTAACTGGCCTTAAAAATGTCGGTGGCACAAGCTATGAAAATGGTTCGATTCTTGATCCACAATCTGGTAAAACCTACAAATTGAAAGGTCAAATAGCGGATGGCGGTAAAAAATTAGAGCTTCGTGGCTTTATCGGTGTTGCTGCATTAGGTCGTAACCAAACATGGATTCGCGCTAACTAAGTATTCGAGAATTAAAAAAAAGCCTGACAATGTCAGGCTTTTTCATGTCTGTCATTTATCTGCATGAGGATTACATGTAGATGCAATAACTCATTTTAATGCACGATATGCGGCTTCATCAAAGCCGATAATGAGTCCAGTACCTGTATCTAAAACTGGGCGTTTAATCATGCTGGTGTGGGTTGTGAGCGTTTCAATGACTTTGCTTTCACTTGAAAGGGCATCTTGTTGTTCTGCCTCATTCAATTTTTTCCATGTTGTGCCTTTCTTATTTAAGACGACATCTTGACCAGCAGCATCAATCCATTTTTTCACAGATTCTGCATCAATTCCTTGCTTTTTATAATCATGAAATTCATAGGCCAAGCCCAATTCATTCAGTAGATCGAAGGCTTTTTTCATAGAATTACAGTTTTTGATGCCATAAATTTTTAGCATGGGCCAATATCCTTAATGTCGGAGTGATACTTTAAATTTGCATCTAGCTTATCGAATAATTATACAAAGCTCTATGTTGTCATGAGATTGTCGCAGTGCTGTCATACATCTGACATATCACGGCATCAAAATGATCAGAGAAGAAAGCCATAGGCAAATAAGTCATTAAAGCCATAACAATTCAGTGCAAGACGCCCGAATTTAGAATAACAAAAAGATTATCCCAAGAAGAATGGGCGCATAAAAATAATAAAGTTTGAAAAGTGAGGGGCTAAAAAAGAGAAAACCCGCATTTAATCATCCTGATCATGCGGGTCTCATTACAACGTCCATTGTCACATCCTTGAAAACAAGCTAAATCATTTAGTTTGTTTTAATACTTCCTTCGGCGTCCAATCCATTTGTGTCATCCTGACATGTCCCTGTGCCGTGCGACAATAATGCTACTTTTAATTCGTGAGACATATCCACTAATACGTCTTGTAATGTAAGAAATTACCACTAATTGAGTAAACATGTGTTTACTCAATTAGTCGGGATTGTTTAAATTTTATAATCAATTACGACTGGGGCATGGTCGCTGAACCATGTTTCTTTATACACCCAAGCATTGACTGTACGTTCTTTCCAATCTGGTGAACAAGCGTGGTAATCGATACGCCAACCGACGTTCTTTGCACGTGCCTGACCACGGTTCGACCACCATGAATACAATTCAGCTTCTTTACGCACTTCACGGAAAGTATCGACATAGCCAAGTTCATCATAAATATGGTCGAGCCAAGCACGTTCATGTGGTAAGCAACCAGAGGCTTTTTGATTACCTGACCAGTTCTTAATATCAATACGCTTGTGTACGATGTTGTAGTCGCCACAAACAATGACTGATTTATTTTCAGCTCGCCATTGTTTCAAGATTTGTTTGTATTCGTTTAAAAATAAATCTTTACGTGCCTGAGCTTCTTCACCTGAAGAACCTGAAGGTAAATACAATGAACAAATATGTGCTGTTTGACCTAAACCTAAATCAAATTCAGCAGAGATGAAGCGCCCTTGGCTATCGGCTAATTCAAAGCCTAAACCATCTTTCACTGATACAAAGGGTAGGCGGCTATAAATCGCAGTACCTGCATAGCCTGGACGTTCTGCAGGGAACAGGTGAGTGTACCAACCTTCAGGCTTAAATTTATCTGTCCATTGTTCATGGGTAATCCGACTTTCTTGCATACAGATCACATCTGCATCGGATTGTGCAATCCAGTCAAAGATCCCTTTCTTTTCTGCTGAACGTAGACCATTCACATTAATTGAAACGACACGCAGAATTTTTTGATCACTTGGATAGCTACTCTTTGGTATCATGCTCAGGTTTAACCTCAAACTTAAAAAAATGGAGCACCTCATGACAGCGCAAGCGGCATTTAATCCACAAGCTTTTATCGAACTGGCATTATCACGTGGTGTGCTTAAATTTGGTGAGTTTACTTTAAAATCGGGTCGTGTGAGTCCTTATTTTTTTAATGCGGGTCTTTTGAATGACGGTGAAGCATTGTCGTTATTGGCTTCGGGCTATGCTGATAAATTAACACAATGCGATAATGTAGAAGTGGTTTTTGGCCCAGCCTATAAAGGTATTCCATTTGTTGCTGCTACGGCTGTCGCACTGTCACAAAACCATGGTGTGAGTGTACCTTGGGGCTTTAACCGTAAAGAAGCGAAAGACCATGGTGAAGGTGGTGTGCTTGTGGGTGCATCAGTTGAAGGCAAAAAAGTCTGGATCATTGATGATGTGATCACTGCAGGTACTGCGATTCGTGAAGTAGTGACTATTCTGAAAAATGCCGGCGCACAAATTGCGGGCGTATTGGTGGCGCTAGACCGTCAAGAAAAAGGTCAGGGAGATTTGTCTGCGATTCAAGAAGTACAAAAAGAGTTAGAAATTCCTGTACATGCTTTAATCACTATGAAAGATTTAATGACTTTCTTAGATGCAAAAGGCGAAACTGAAGCCTTGGCGAAAATGGAAGCGTACCGTGTGAAATACGGCATCTAATTTTTCGGGATTTCAATAGGCAGCTGAAGCTGCCTTTTTTTACGTCTTTAAATGATGATTGTTGCATCTAACTAACAAAAAACGTGAAATATTGCTTAAAAAGTAGGCGGTAAACGTGGAAAATCAATAAAAAGCCGTTCCAGTGCGCTGTTTACTGAAACAGCTTTAGTTAAGATATTGATGCTTATAGAAAATTTCAAGAAGAATTTCGTATAACGTGTATTATGTTAATTTTAGATTTACTAAAACTATTTTTTGAGAACTAGGCTGTTATGGGAACTGTAAAGCTCAAATCTTCTGATGAAGTTTTTCAATTAAAAATTAGTCTGCTAGGTAGTGATCCTGAAATCTGGAGAACTATTCAAATTTCATCGGCAGCTACTTTATCTAGGCTCCATAAGGCAATTCAATCTGCTTTTGATTGGGAAGATAGCCATTTACATGAATTCACGACTATTAAGCATGAAAAGATCAATAAAAGACAAAAATTGAAAGAAGTTCTACGTGTAGGTAAAAAAATTATATATACATATGATTTTGGCGATTGTTGGGAACATTTGATTACTGTAGAAAGCAGACAATCTCCTGATTTAAATAAAAAATATCCATGTTGTATAGATGGTCAAAATCATGCTCCATTTGAAGATATTGGAGGAATTTTTGGATATCTTGATATTTTAGATGCATTACAAGACCCCAAACATCCAAGATATGACGATTACATGCAAATTATCGAGGATGAAATAGGAGAGATAGAGTTTGATCCGACCTACTTTAATTCACATGATATTAAGTTTTAAACCTGATTTAACATAATAGAGCTTATACGAAGTACAACTGTTAGAACCCATTTAAAGTGTCTATATTCTCACCAATAAAAATGTCTGGTTTATGATGATTTTTATCACCATGGACTGGATATAAAATATAGATGCTGATCACTATGTCTGACAAAGAAATTCAACGTCTTGCAGTTCTGCAAGACGTTCGAGATCATCGTATTACCCAAGTCCGTGCTGCTGAAATCCTGAATCTTTCCACCCGTCAAATTACCCGGTTATTGCAGAAGCTCAATCAAGATGG